>JAAYXX010000009.1 GCA_012515695.1 Chloroflexota bacterium | reverse complement strand
GGGGCGACGGACATGCTGCGGGCGAATGCGCGGCATGGGACGACGCAAGTGCTCAAGCTGGCCCACTTTGCTGAGCTATACGACACAACCATCGAGTTGAACGGGATGGGCGGCCTGTGGGGATTGCTGCATGCCAGCCTGGGGTGCAGTATTATCAACAACAGCTACTATGAAATGAGCGTGGGGCGGCCGCATTTGATGGGGCCACGGCTGGGGATGATGAACCCGCCGCAGGTTGTGGATGGCTGCTTGATTCCGGCGGATGGCCCCGGCTGGGGCGCCGAGTGGGACCAAAAGTTGCTAGAGCAGCGGACGGTGGCCATCGTCTGATTGGTTGCGATACAGTTCGTGCAGTGATTCGGCACTCTCCTCGCATCACAACGCGAGGAGAGTGTTTGTCTTTCGGGCATCCGCAGGCGCGGTCTTGGCCGAGGGACCTACGCCCGTAAGTCCTGCAACCGCGTGTGGGAAAAGGATATTTACGGGGAACGCGCGCGGCTATGAGGCCAGTTGCGCTGCCAGGGCCAGGGACTGGCTCTTGTATTGGGCGGCGTGCGCCGGATCGTTCTGCCGCCATACGCTAATGGGCATGTATTTTTGCAGTTCGTAGAGCAGGTAGAACACCTGCCGGATGCGCGCGGGTTCGGACGTGTCGCGTGGCGCGCCGTAGCCCTCCCAGAAGGGCGGCTCGCTGATGCCGCAATAGTCTAGCACGGCGAACTCGATCTCGACATCGCCCCACAGGGCGCGATCCAGATCCACGAGGCCGGTAACGTTTCCCTGCTCGTCGATCAGGATGTTCTGGCTCCAGACGTCCATATGCAGCAGGCTGGGTGTTACAGGCCGCTCAAAGACGTCGGCGTGGCGCTCCAGCAGGTCGCGCATGGCCTGCCCTTCGGCGGCGGTATACGCGCCGCAGGCCACCACATCATCCAGCAGCCTGTTCCACATGACCCGAAACGCCTGAGGCCAGGTGGGCTGCGGCGGCATGGGCTGGTGCGCGCCCAGGTAGCCATAGGCATCGAGGCCAAGGCAATTGGGCGCGGTGAGGCGATGAAGCTGCGCCAGATATTCGCCCACCTGATACAGCGTCCGGTGGAACTGGTCGCGGGTGATGTGCCGGGCTTCGCTCAGGGGTTGGCCCGGCAGGGCGCGCATCAGCACATAGTCGCGAGGGATACGCGCACGGCTGAAATCATGGCCCACAATCTCGGGCAGGGGAATGCTGGTATGGGCGCGCACCAGGGCGTGCAGGTCAGGCTCCTGGCGCATCATCAGCCGTTCGTAAAAGAGGAATCCTGCGTCATCCGGCGGGGCGATACGCAGCACATAGCGCCCGCAGTCGCTGTCTACCCAAAAGGAGCTGTTATGCTTGCCGGTACGCACCGGCGCGAACCGCAGGCTATCGGGCTGGGCGTCGAGATGATCCAGCACGAGCGCGCTCAAGGTTTCTACTGCAAACGATTCCGCCATTTGTCCGGCCTTTCTCCTGCTGAACTGGGATTGGTTGCTGTCGTGAGTGCTGCGCCAGAGACGGGAATCTCGCGCGCGGGGATTCCACGATCGTGTGATTATAGCCTTTTCGCTGGCGCGAGGCGAACCGCGTTGTGTACGTGAATTGACAGTCGCTTGGGCGACATGTTAACATCATTTCGACGTGGGAAATGCCGGGCCTGGCTGGGCCGTCGCATCCTCAAGCGATTCCCACGTGGTCATTTCCCCTCGCCTTGACATCCTCATCCCTCACTCGCTGTCGCGTCGAATGTATTGTGTCCTGACAGGAGGTAAGGGAGAATGTACAACAACAGAAAATACAACAGACGCCCTACGGTTGCTGCGCGTTATCGTCGCGGCGAGAGCCGCTACCACTATTCGGGCTATGGCCCCTATTCCGGCAAAGTCAGGCGGGCTGATGGAGAGATTGAGGCTGATATTGTCGAGAGCCTGGTGCGCGATACGTGGGCCAATGCAGACCGAATAAACGTAGAGGTCCGGGATGGCAGAGTGACTCTCACTGGCGAGGTGGCCTCGGCGGTGGAAAAGCGGGCTGCCGGAGATGATGCCTGGGACACGCTGGGTGTCGTAGACGTAGATAACGACCTGAAGATCAGCTCATTGAAGTGATCTGAGAGCCGGGTGGCAGGCGGATAGCGCGAGCGGTTCCTGCCTAAAGGGGAGGCAGCTTATGGGTGATATGTATGGCGACAGGAGTCGAGGAGTAGACAGAGGGGAGGAACTGGCCCCGGAATACGAGCCGACCAGCCGAGATGCGGAGGACCTCAAGGCGGATGTCGAGGCCGCGCTGGACCTGGACCCCGCGATTGAATCCGACCGCATCACGGTGGATATAGACGGTGGCACGGTTATCTTGAGGGGTACGGTGGATTCCGACCTGGAGAGAGAGGCAGCCGAAAACGACGCCCTGGAGGTTCCTGGCGTGACCGATGTACGTAATGACCTGTCTGTTGGCGAGTGGAAGGGCGTGCGAACAGGGCCACAGCCGCCTCTCGGGCGATGAGCGCGCACATGGACGGTATATGATGGATGTAGCCAGGAACAGAGACGGCGAAACCGACACCGTTTCCGGCGATGAGGTGGATACTACCGGCAGGCTGGAACCCCCGTCGGACGCGGGCCTTGGACCCGCTAGCGAGGGTGAACGCGGCAGGGACACGGACAGGACGGTGGGCAGGTTCTACCACGGGGACCTGCCATATACCCGGCGGTACTATCCCACCTATGGCCCGTACTATGGGCGGGTCCAGCGCAACGATGAGGACATCTGGCGCGATATTCAGATTGGCATGGATTGGGACGAGTACGTCAATCCCGATCATGTTCGCGTGCAGGTTCAAGATGGTGTGGTGACTCTGGAAGGCGCGGTTGCATCGCCCCTGGAAAAGCGCTCGGCGGGGGATGATGCCTGGGACACGCCCGGCGTGCGCGACGTGCGGAACAGGTTGAGCATCTCCGGGGAGCCAGAGCCTGTGGCCACAGGCGAGCGGTGGGAGGTAGGCGAAAAGGTGACCGTGGAATCCAGTCGCCGGGAGAGAGAAGGGGAGGCCCTGCCCCAGATACAGGGCGAGAGCAGCGCAGGGCTGGGGCCTGGCGCGGTGGATGAGGAGCGCCAGGGCGAGCGCGGCGGCGAGTATACCCGCCGTACCCAGTCCTACAATAACCGCTACTACTACCGGGCCTACGGCCCTGATCATGGGCGCGCCCGCCGAGATGACGACGAGATCGCGCGCGATGTGCGGTACTCCCTGGTGTGGGACACCTATGTGGATGAGGGGCGCATCGACGTGGACGTGAAGGATGGGATGGTCACGCTCAAGGGGAGCGTCGACACGATAGTGGAAAAGCGCTCGGCGGGGGACGACGCCTGGGATACGCCGGGCGTGCGCGACGTGCGGAACGAACTGGTTGTACAGCGCTAACCCTCTGATGGCCGAGGCGCGGGCCGCTTCTCGCGGCTCGCGCCTCGCCTCGGCTGACAGCCATTTAGGGCAGATAACCGTCCGCTTCAGGGACGCTTGAGGCGGACGGTGTTTTATAGACTGTTTATTTCTGCATTCTGATTTGGGGCCGTGGGGCATGGGAGAACAAGCCTGTTTTGCCGTTCGCTACACGTGGAAATGCTGGTTTTTGGTGCTTTAGCCCATCTGTGCTACACTGTGCGGCGGAGGCACTCCTTCCGCCTCCATCTCCTGACCCAAGGAGGTACGAACCCTATGCTCATCCGCAAAACGAATTGACCTCAGACTAGCTCCCTTTGCTGTCCGCCATCTGCGCGGACTGGTTCCCTATTCCCTGGATTCGCACGCCCTCTGACGGCGTGCCTCCCACTCTCCGATAAAGGAAAACGAATATGGTCACTTTGCGCCGTTTGAGCGCGTATTTGCGTCCTCACTTGCGTCTGCTTCTGCTGCTGGCCGCCGCGATGGGTGGCGGGCTGGCAGCCGAGTTGCTATTGCCCAGGGTTGTGGGTATGGTCATTGACCGCGGGATCGCCGCGAAATCCATGTCACTGGTGGTGCGCTATATTGCCCTGGTGGCGCTGATCGCGGTTTTTCGCGCTTGCAGCCACTTTTTCTGGGGGTATTCCCAGGAGCGTATCGGTCAGGAGGTTATTCGCGGCTTGCGGCGAGACCTGTATGTGCGCTTGCAGCGGTTGTCCTTTGCCTTCTATAACGCCAACAACACGGGCGACCTGATGTCGCGTGTCACCAGTGATGTAGACTCGGTGATGGAGTTCTTTGGCTGGGGGATTGCCGAGATGATCGGCTGTACCCTCACGTTCGTTGGCACGGTGACGGTTCTGCTGCTAACCGACTGGCAGTTGGCGCTGGTTGTGCTGTTGCCCATTCCGGTGCTGATGATCGTGGTGTTTCGGTTCAGTAGCATTATCGGCCCGGCCTGGGAGCGCATCCGCAAGGAGATGGGCAACCTGAGCACAACCTTGCAGGAGAGCATCAGCGGCGTGCGCGTGGTCAAGTCGTTTGCGCAGGAGCATCATGAGATTGGCAAGTTCAGCAAGCGGAACACAAGCACGCTGCAAGCCAACCTGGCGCGGGCGACTATCGAGGCTCGCACCTTCCCGATCATCAACTTTATCACGGGCTTTTGCTTCCTGTTGCTCTATTGGTACGGTGGCCGCCGGGTCTACTATGGGCAAATGACCATCGGCACCTTTTTTTCCTTCAACTGGTACCTGTGGGGCTTGATCTGGCCTATTCGGTTCCTGGGCTATCTGATCAACGTGGCCCGCAAGGCCATCGCGGCTGGCCCACGGGTGTTTGAGATTCGGGATTCTCAAATGGAGATTCCGGAGGCAGCGGACGCGCGCGAGATGCCCACGATTGCCGGGCATGTGCGCTTTGAGGATGTCCACTTTGCCTTTGAAGATGGCGACGGGACGCCGGTGTTGCGAAACCTGAACCTGGAAGTTCAGCCCGGCCAGATCGTAGCCGTGTTGGGCGGCACGGGGTCGGGCAAGTCATCGGTAATCAACCTGATCCCCAGGTTCTACGATGTGCAGCAGGGACGTGTCACCATTGATGGCATAGATATCCGCGAGGTAACGCTGGACAGCCTGCGGGGGCAGATCGGCATCGTGCCGCAAGAGACGTTCTTGTTCTCGGATACGGTACGCAACAATATCGCCTTTGGTCGGCCAGACGCCACCCAGGAAGAGGTGGAGGAGGCGGCCAAGGCGGCGCAGGCCCACGACTTTATCATGGCGCTGACCAAGGGGTACGAGACGCGGGTAGGTGAACGCGGCATCGGCCTGTCGGGCGGGCAGAAGCAGCGTATTGCCATCGCGCGGGCGCTGTTGACCAACCCGCGCATCCTGATCCTGGACGAAGCCACGTCGAGCGTGGACGCCGAGACGGAATACGCCTTACAGGTAGCGCTGAACAGGCTGATGCAAGGTCGCACCAGTCTGGTGATCGCCCAGCGGCTCTCCACCGTCAAGAACGCCCACAAGGTAGTTGTGATCAAGGATGGGACGGTGGTGGAAGAAGGCACGCACGACGAGCTATTGCAGCGGGGCGGCGAGTACACCGAGATATACCGGCTGCAACTACGCCCACGCGAGGAGTTGATCTAGGTGGCATATTTCGGCTGCTGGCGTCGGGCACACATGAACCATGAGGTCACAAAATGACATACGACCAATACGAAGAGATCGAAGAAGCGGAACAGAAACCGTTCAACTATGCCTACTTTAAGCGGGTCTTGCGCTACACGCGGCCATATCGCAAGCAGTTTGGCATAGTGATGACTGTGATGGTTCTGAGCAGCATGATGCGGCTGGCCGAGCCGTATTTGCTGCGTACCGCGGTGGATGTGGGCGTTACAGGGGGCAACCTGAAGGTGCTGAACATCATCTCGGTGGCCTTGCTGGCGTTCCAGTTGTTTGGGGCGTTATCGGACCATATCCGGGTACGCATACTCAGCCGCACCGGTCAGGGCATCCTGTTCGACTTGCGGCAGGAGCTATTTGATCACCTGCAATGGCTGTCGTTGCGCTTTTACGATGGGCGGCCCGTGGGGCGGATCATGTCGCGGGTAACCAGCGACGTGGAGGCGATCAACGACCTGATCAACAACAGCCTGGTGACGGTTGTGTCGCAGGTGGTCAGTCTGGTGGGGATCATCGTGGTGATGTTTGCGCTGAACGTGCGCCTGGCGCTGATGGGGTTCATCGTTCTGCCGGGGATGATCTATATCGTGGCGCGGCTGCGGCCCGCTATGGAGGGCGCCTGGCGCAACGTGCGCAAGGCCAACTCGAACATCAGCACGAACCTGAACGAATCCATCACCGGCATCCGGGTATCACAGGCTTTCCGTCGCGAAAAGCTGAACATCATCAAGTTTGGCGCGCTGAACGATGACTATTTCAACACCTTTATGCGAGCCATCAAGATCGAGGTGCTGTTCTGGCCCATGGTGGACATCTTTGCGCTGGCCGGGAACTGCCTCGTGTTGTGGATGGGGGCGCGCCTGGTGATCCAGGATCAGTTGAGTATCGGGTATATCCTGGCGTTCACCGACTATTTGTGGCGTTTCTGGGAGCCGATTAACGCGATCAGCCGGGTATACAGCCGCGTGTTGAGCGCCATGGCCTCGGCGGAGCGCATTTTCGAGTACCTGGACACCCAGCCCGAGATCGAGGAAGCGCCGGACGCGGTGACTTTGCCGCCCATTCAAGGGGATGTGCGGCTGGAAAATGTCACTTTTCGCTACACCGACGGGGACAAGGATGTGCTGCATGACATCAGCCTGCACATTACCCCCGGCCAGACGGTGGCGTTGGTTGGGCCGACTGGCGCAGGCAAAACGAGTATCATCAACCTGCTGATGCGCTTTTACGATCCGCAGCAGGGGCGCGTGTTGGTGGATGGGTACGATGTGCGCGATGTCAGACTGGCCAGCCTGCGTTCGCAGATGGCGCTGGTGCTGCAAGACTCGTTCCTGTTCTCTGGCACGGTGGCGGAGAACATCCTCTACGGTTCTGCAGATGCCACGATGGAGGATGTGGTGCGCGTCTCCAAGGCTGTGCAGGTGGACAAATTTGTCCAGCAGTTGGAAAACGGCTATGAGACAGAGGTGAACGAGCGCGGCGGGCGGCTTTCGGTGGGGCAGCGGCAGTTGGTCTGTTTTGCGCGGGCGCTGCTGCGCGATCCCCGCATCTTGATTCTGGACGAGGCAACGTCGAGCGTGGACACGCAGACAGAGAGCATCATTCAGGAGGCCATGCACACGCTGCTGGAAGGGCGCACGGCGTTCATTATTGCCCACCGGTTGAGCACCATTCGCCGGGCGGACCGGATTTTCGTGATCGAGGATGGCCGCATTGTAGAGGAGGGCCAGCACGAAGAGTTGTTGGCGCTGGGCGGGCATTATGCCAGCCTGTATCAACGGCAGTTCTCGGCTTGGGAAGCAGAAGAGATCAAGCTGCCGCCTGTCAAAGCGCCTGAACCGGCGGACGAGGTTCCGTCTGAAGGCGAGCTAGGGGCGGCGTTGGCATAGCGCAGGGGGTGGCATGAGCGAGCGGGCCGTGGGGATTGTCGTCCACAACGGTTGCTTGCTGGCGATTCACCGGCAGAAAGCAGGGTTGGACTACTATGTGCTGCCGGGTGGCGGTGTCGAGCCGGGCGCGACGTAGTGTTGCTACGATAGACCTGTTGCCAAAAAGTGTTCATCGGGCGGACCAGAAAACCTGGTCCGCCCGTTTGCGTGCAGAGAGGGTTTATTTGGGTGTGATCTTGAGCACGTAGGCGTGCTCACAGGGCTTGACCTGGGGGAGCTTGACCCGCAGGCCCCTGCTGGTGCGGGAGAACGGTAGCGGCTCCCGGACGCCAAGCATTTCCACCTTGCCGATTTCGGCGTTTAGCAGCCGCAGTTGCGAACCAAGGGACTGCACTATGGCCTCGCCGCGCTCCGGCCAGCCAAGCAGGATGGCGTACAGGACGTCGCCCCGGGTGGTAAAGCGTATGTCCTGAGCGGTGAACGTGTCTCGTTGGGTGTCGCTGAACGAGCCGCTGACGACCTGCGTGGGGCCTTCGCCGAACACCTTCCACGGGCGGCTGCCATAGATCGCTTCGCCGTTCAGCGCCAGCCATTGGCCGATTTCCAGCAGGATCTGCTCTTCGGCCTCGGGAATGGTTCCGTCGGGGCGTGGGCCGATGTTCAGCAAGAGCGCGCCGTTCTTGCTGACAATGTCCACCAGATCGCCGATGATGGAGCCTGCTGTTTTATAGTCCTGCTCTTGCACGTAACCCCAAGAGTTCTTGGAGATGGAGGTATCTGTCTGCCAGAAGATGGGGCGCAGGTCGGAGAGCTGGCCGCGCTCGATATCGTACACGGCGGCGGTTTCGGGGAAAGCCTGATTCTTGTAGTTGATGGCTACGCCCCGGTTCCACTGTGCGCCCCGGTTATAGTAGTAGGCGGCAAACTTTTGCAGGTAGGGGGCGAACACTGGCTCCTCGATCCACCAATCGAACCAGACCAGTTGCGGCTCGTATTTGTCCACCAATTCGCAGGTACGGGCCAGCCAATCGTCCAGGTAGGCTTCGTGGGGCTGGGTCGTGCGCGGCTGGGCGGGGCCGTAGAGGTCCGCATAGCGCGGGTCCCGCACGTCCGAGTCGAACGCCATGCCGCCATCAAAGAACCACCAATGTTCGGCGCGATGGCTGGAAAGGCCGAACACGAGCCATTGTTTGCGGACAGCCTCGGCCAGCTCGCCGATCAGGTCGCGCTTGGGGCCCATCTTGGAAGCGCACCAGTTGGTAAGCGCCGAGTCGTACATGGCGAACCCGTCATGATGTTCCGCCACAGGCACGACGAATTTCGCGCCCGCCTGCCGGAACAGGCCCGCCCAGTGGTCGGGGTCGAACTTTTCGGCGCGGAACAGGGGGACGAAATCCTTGTAGCCGAACTGGCTTTGCGGGCCGTAGGTCTGGACGTGGTGCTCAAACTCGCGGGAACCCTGGACATACATATTGCGGGGATACCATTCGTTGCCAAAGGCCGGAACGGAATAGACGCCCCAGTGAATAAAGATGCCGAACTTGGCGTCCAGGTACCATTGCGGCGTCTGATAGTGTTGCAGCGACTCCCACGTCGGCTGGAAGGGACCCTGCGGGAGAACAAAGGGTCTGGTCATGCTGGCCTCCTTGTTGGCACAAGCGCCGGGCAAGGGTTGGGTTCCTTGCTCCGTGCGCGGTGATTCGACGAGTCGGGAGCATGTTAGGGCGAGAAGTCGCGTGCGTCAAGCGGCCAGGGACCACGCCTGGGTACGGCTATAAAAAGCGCTCGATGATGATCTCGTCTATATACTTATCGCCGATCTTGACCTGGCGCTGGGCGGTGCCAACGATGCGAAAGCCCAGTTTCTGGTAAAAGGCCAGTCCTGCCTGGTTGTCTGCGCGCACGTAGGAAAAGACCTTTTCGTAGCCGATCTGTCGCGCCAGCTCAAAGGCCACTTCTGACAGGCGCGTGCCGATGCCCTGCCGACGGTGGGTAAGGTCCAGGTGGGTTCCCACGACGCAAACGTGATCAAAGGCGTGGGTATAGGTGGCGAACGGCTCGAGCGTCTGGCAGCCGACCACGCCGTGGCCCTCCAACTCGGCGACGCAAAAGACGCCGTTGGCCGGGAAGGTAGCGATATACTCCCGCTCGGATTCGACTGTCAGCGGGGTATCCATCGCGGTATAGGTTCCCGCCTGAATGAGGGCGTTGAGGATGCGCGTGAGCGCCTCGGCATCATCGAGGCAGGCGGGGCGAATGCGGATGCTCATGATCGTGTTCCTTCCCTGTGGTGCTGGTTCTACGGTGGCATCGTTTGTAAGCTGCGCGCAACATGGCGAAATGCGCTGTACGATGATAGCGCATTTCGCCAGATGACCAAACCACGCAGCGCCATACGTGCGCAATGGCGCTAACATTTGGTTGTCACGGAAAAGAGCGGGGTAAATGGCTACAGGAGTCCCCTTGCCAGCGGATCACCCTCACCCTCACCCGCGCCCTTTGGGCGCACCCTCTCCCAGGGGGCGAGGGCGGCAGTATGCCGGTGCCCGAAGGGCGGATGAGGGCAACTCTGATTTTACCCCAGCATTTGATCCGCGAAAAGTTGGCGTCATTGGCCGTGCGTGCGGGCGGGGCTATTGGACCGGATTGAGCACGCGACCGACGAACAAGAGCGTGCCGGTCTGGATGTCGCGGATGACAAAGACAAAGGGGCGGTCTATCGTCATCTCTTGGGGCTGCGGCGCGCCGCCAGCCATGACCACAGCGGTGGCTGCTGCCGCTTCGGTTCCCGCCTCGTCTACGGTCACGAACGCCTTGTGAATCACATCGCCGATATAGAGCAGTTCGCTGGTGTCAGTCATGCCAGAAAAGTCGGCGTCGCCCTTGAAGGCGGTGGTCATGCCCAGCGCGGAAAGAGTGTCGGCCAGACTCATGCCCGACTCGATTGTAAAGCGGGGCATGGTCAGCGCCACCAGATGTTGCTCCATCTCGTCCAGGATGCCCTGCACGCGGGCGGCGTCCAGGCTTTCCTCAAACGCGGCAAAGCGACCCGGCTGGGGCAACAGGATCACCATTGACAGTTCGCCGCCGTCATAGGGCAACTCGACGGCCTGATAGTCTTCGCCCTGGGCATAGTACAGGTATTCGCCCTGGCGCATCATCGGCACGGTGATCTCGCTGCCGTCCAGCAAGTGAAACGCGCCGTCTGTTGTGTCTTCCACCTCAAAGGGGAATTCCCAGGCGGCGTTAAAGTAGATGGCGTTGGTGAGCACCAGGCGGGTGAGGCTGTTCAGCGAGCCTGCGGGGAGCAGGTCTTGGATTCTGTCTTCAGTCTGCTCGGCTACCCACTGGTTGATGGTCTGACGGGCCTGTTCCGGCTGGCGAAAGTCCAGCAGGGTCAGCCCCGCCCCATAGTGTTCGGCCAGCAGGTCGAGAAAGGCGGGGCGGAAGGCATAACCCTGCTGCCCCCACAGAGCGTTGGCGATGTGCAGGCGGAACCCCTGGCCGTCCTTGCCTTGCGCGTCCTGGCCACGAGAGGCCAGCAGCGCGTCCAGCGCGTTGAATGCCGGGTGCAGCCGGTCTGGATCGAGGGAAAAGTGGAGGGTCTGCGCCATCTGCTCGGCGGTTTCGCCCCGCGCCCCGGCGTAGGTCATGGCGAGCGCCAGGGAGATAGAGTAGGGCGAATAGAACAGGTTGTCCTGCTCTGCGCGGAGGCGATGGTAGAGGTCGAACGCCAAGGCCGAATTGCCCTGCACGAGTTCCCCCAGGTCGGCGGGAGGCGTTTCGGGCGGCGTGGCGCGTTGTTGATTAGAGCGCACGTCTTGTTGGGCGGGAGTGGCGCGGTTGGGGCTGAACGGGTTGGCGCTGCAACCCACGAGGCCCAACACGGCAATCAAGAGAACCAAATCGCGGATAAAGCGGTGCATTACTTGCTCCTT
>JAAYXX010000008.1 GCA_012515695.1 Chloroflexota bacterium | reverse complement strand
GTCTATTCGGACTCGGCATCCTCTGTAGACTCCGCCTCAGCAGATTCGACTGTCTCCTCGGACGCGGCTGTTTCTTCGGTTTCTGCCGCCTCTGCGGACTCGGCAGTCTCTTCGGCGGCAGCTTCCGGGGATTCGGCTGCCTCTTCCTCGGCTTCAGGAGCCACCTCTTCCGCAGCCTCAGGAACTACCTCCGCCTCAGCCGCCGGAGCCGCCTCGCTCTCTACGGGGTTCAGATCCACCAACAGGTCGCGCAACGCGACAAAGAAGGCATCAAAGCGCGCAATGCGCTCTTGCGCGGCGTCCAGGGTGGCCTGCATCTCGTCGACAGACGAGCGCAGGGTACCAATTTGTTGCTCCATATCGGCCATGCTGCTCTGGAGAGTGCCCATCTGCGTGGTCAGGGCTTGCATGTCCGATTCGACCGCGCTTACCGAACGCTCTAGCAGATCCACACGACCGGGCAGCGGGGCCAGCGGCAAGATCTCGTTCTGCATGGTATCGGCGCGCTGCTCCAGGCTGCTCAATCGATCCCAGGCTACCTGAAAGTTGGACTGCATAATGTCGGCGTTCTTGCTCAATGCATCAAACTCGCGTCGGGTAGCGTAATTCACCGTGCCCGACAAGAGCGCAAAGACTGCCAGCGTGAGCACCAGGCCCAACACGCCCCCCAACACGATCAGGCCCAGGTCATGCCAAAAGCTGCCACGAGAGGCCCTAGCCGTTTCCCTGGCAACCGGAGCTGCCGGGGGAGGCGAGGCCGGAATCTCCTGCCTTGGGCTGTAGGTGTCTGCGACTGGATCGGCAACCGGCGGCGTCTGCTCCACAGCAGCGGCTTCTTCCACCACAGCGGCTTCTTCCACAGCTTCTTCTTCCACAACGGCTTCTTCCGCCACGGCAGTTTCTTCCAGCACGGCAGCTTCCGCTGCCGCTACGGCAGGCTCGACCTCTTCCACAGCAAAGGGTTCCTCTGGCGCAGGCTCTTCGGCTTCCACAGCTTCCACGAGTGCTTCCTCAGCTTCCTCCGCCGCTTCTTGCGCCAGTTCTTCTGCCGGTTCCTCCGCCGCTTCTACGGCTTCCTCGACAGGTTCTTCCGCGACGACAAAGGCTATTTCGCCTTCCGGCGCCACGGGCGACCCGCCATCTGCGGCCAGCGCAGGCTCCTCTTCGACCTCCTCCGCCAAGGGGGTTTCCTCTTCCGCGGGTAACGCCTCCTCGACGGCGGCCTCTTCTTCCTCGGCTACCGCCTCCGGGGCCTCTGCCTCCGCTTCCTCAAGCTCCGGCTCGGCCACCGCGTCGAGCGACTCTTCCTCATCTACGGGGGCCAGTTGCTCGTCTGCGCTCTCAGCAGCCCCTTCTCCCTCTAACGGTTCCTCGTTCTCGTCGGGTACAGGTCGGACATCGTCTGCGTCTACCATATCCTTATCCTCCTCTGGCCCGGTAGAGGGCCTTTCAACGTTTGCCACTACGACCGGCAGCCCGGCCGTTGCCGATAGGGGCAGCCCCTTTTCCGCGGCGGGAATAGTCGGCCCGGCAACCCCGCTATTTGCCGGGGCGGCTACCACTGCGCCCGCCTCTGGTTGCTCCCCCACCGTCAACTGATCGGCCACCCGGCCCAACAGAACGGAGCCAATACCACGCACACGTTCCAGCTCAGAGACGCTCTTGAAAGGCCCGTTCGCCTCCCGGTAGGCGACAATCCGCTCAGCAAGCGCCTGTCCGATCCCTTTGACCTCATCGCGCAGCGTTTCGGCCGAGGCAGTGTTGATGTTCACCCGCCCTCCCGCGGGTGGACCATGAACCCCCATCGCTTACCTCCTGCTTGTAACACGTGTCCTTCCGGCATGGCCTCAATCACAACTATCGAGCGAGTCGCTTTCCAAGCGCGCGCACCTCAGCGCACGGACGCGAGCATATACCGATAGTGCACTTCCAGGTCCGCGAGCTGCTCCATCCCTGGCGCGCTGGCGAACAGGTCATAGGCGCGCCCTTCGTCTGGCCGCAGCACGATGGCATGTCTCTCCTGCGCCACCACCATATAGCTTTGAGCCACCGGCGCAGCCACCTGAACGGCATACATCACTGCCTGCGCCCAGCCCAGATCAAGCGCCCCTTCGACCACCACGTCCGACATGGGCGGAAACATGGCCTCTGGGTGCCACCCGCCCCCCAGATCGCTCCAGCGTATGCCGATCATCGTGCCATCTGGCTCAGGGGGCAGCCACAACCAACCCGGGCCGCGCCGCTGCCAGTTCCAGGGCACTTCCAAAGATAGCCCAATCTCATCGATTGTAACGCGTCTGCTCTCCGGAGGCGCGGTCAGGCTGGTGATTTGCAGGTCAGCCGGGGGCAACGCCCACAGAAAGGACGCCCCATGCGCCAGGTAGAGCGGCAGTAAAACCACGCCGACGTGGGCGCTCTCCATAGCCTGCCCGGGCGGCTGTCGCCGGGGACCAAGCTCCTCGTGATCGTGGGCGGGAGCCTGGTCTGCAAGGCCAACCTTCTCCTCGATGGGGTCGCTATCCATAGCTGGCGGGCGCAAGGCAGACGAAACAGTGGGCGTACATGGCGCTGTCGGCAGCGATGTGGGCCTTGAGGCAGCCTGCGATGGTGACAGCGTCGGTTGAGAACTGTTACATGCGCAGAGCACTATCAGTAGAAGAAAACGTGGAACCAGTCGCCAGATCACTCTTGACGTCCTCCTCCGCGAGCAGCCAGACCTTTCATCGAGTTGGGAGAACGTCCAGGTAGAACGCAATTCGAGAGTGTGCAAAACGCTGTATGCTGGCCGCTACTTGCCAGATAGCCCCTAGTCCAGACTATGCCAGCGCGCAATGGAGCCGATCAGGGCATCCACAGCGCCTTCAGGCTCGCTGGCAGGGCCTAACACATCCTCATAGGGCTGGTCGAGCATGGCCGAAAACGTGGCAGCCACCCCATGCGCCAACCCATCCAGATTATAGCCGCCCTCCAGCCCCGCCGCCAGTCGCCCGTGGCACAATTCACGCGCCAGCGCCACCAACGTCTGCGCGATCCAGTAGAACCCGTTAATGGAAAGCAACATCCAGGCCAACGGATCGCTCCAATGCGCGTCATATCCGGCTGAAACCAGGATCAAATCCGGGCCAAAGCGGCGAATCTTGGGCAACACCAGGCGCTCAAAAGCCTGCTTATAGCCAACATCGCCCGTATTCCCCGGGAGAGGGATATTCAAACAAGTGCCCTCGCCAGCGCCCCGCCCCTTTTCCCGCCAATCGCCAGTAAAGGGGTAAAAGGGATGCTGGTGGATGGACACATACAACACACGCGGGTCCGCCTCAAAGGTTTCCGCCGTTCCGTTGCCGTGATGCACATCGAAATCCACGATGGCAACCCGCTCGACAGCCCCGGAAGCCAGCGCCCACCGGGCCGCAATTGCCACATTGTTGAACAGGCAGAACCCCATCGCCCGTTGGCGCATCGCGTGATGACCGGGGGGGCGCACCAGCGCAAAAGCACTCTCCACCTCGCCATCCAACACGGCTTGCGTGGCGGCGATCACCCCGCCAGCATCGCACAACGCCGCCGCATAGGAGCCAGCGCCCACCCGCGTATCCCCGTTGAGCGCGCCCCCGCCTCTGTCGGCCAGTTGGCGCACCTGGTTGATCAAGATGGGCGCATGGACGCGCCCGATATCGCGCAGCGTGGCCTCGCGGGTAGGCACGGCCACCAACTGCGCCAGCAGTCCCGTCTCTGTCAGATGCTGCATGGTATGTTCCAGCCGAGCCGGGCTTTCCGGATGGTCTCCCATATCATGTTGAAGGTAGAGCGGGCTGTACACATACCCAACGGACATGACACAAGCCTCCCACGCAGGTGTCGACCTGGCGCCGACCAGTCCCCCGCAGTCCTATTATACCGCACTGGATAGCAGTTGTGAAGGGGCAAAACGCAGAAATTGCGGTAAACCAACATCCCGCTGCCCCACCAGCGGCATGTATGCCGAGCACGTTCAGTGCTGGGCTGGAGTGTTCAAGGGCGGACAGTAGCCGCGCCAAAATGGCGCCGCCAGAATGGCGCGCCTACTCATTGGACCGCCGGCTTCCAGCCGGCATAATTGCAAGCCGCCAAGGATGGCTAATGGTGCTAACATTTGACTGTCACGGCCAGCAGATCACCCTCACCACCCTCACCCGCGGCTCCTACGGAGCCGCACCCTCTCCCAGGGGGCGAGG
>JAAYXX010000590.1 GCA_012515695.1 Chloroflexota bacterium | reverse complement strand
GAGTTTGTCTTGCTGACCATCGCCGCTGCACTGCTGGGAATGCTGATCGGCATGTGGCGGTTCGGGGTGCTGCTGGGCCTGGTGCTGGGGGCAATCCTGGGCTATCTCCCCTCCCTGTACCTGAAGATGACCCTTTCGCGCCGTCGGCGGCAATTCACCGAGCAACTGCCCGACGTGTTGATGCTGCTGGTGGGCGCACTGCGCGCCGGATATGGCCTGTCTCAGGGCCTTCAAGTGCTGGTGGAACAACTGCCCAACCCCGCCTCCAAAGAGTTTGCGCGTGTGGTGAACTCGGTCAGTCTGGGCGTCTCTATCCAACAAGCCCTGACCGAGCTAGCCGAACGGGTGCAGACGGACGACATCGGGCTGATCGTCACAGCCATCAACGTGCAATACGAAGTGGGCGGCAACCTGGCCGAGACGCTGGATACCATCGGCGAAACCATCCGCGACCGCATCCGCATCAAGGGCGAAATCCTGGCGCTGACCGCCGAAGAGCAACTGACCGGCTATGTGCTGGTGGCATTACCCCTCATTTTGGGAGTGGTGCTCTTTACCATGAACCCGGACTATATGAGCGGTCTGTTTGCGCCCGGCCCGACTCGATTGCTGCCCATCGCCGCGCTGCTGCTCCAGTTCGGTGGCTATATGGCTATTCGCAAGATCATCGACATCGAGGTGTAGGCGCATGAATTTGGACATTGTAGCGCTTGGCAGACTCATTCCCTCCTCGCCGTTGCTATTTGGCGTGCTCATCGCCATAGCCACCGGTTGCCTGTGGATGGCCATCGCGCCAGTGGGCGCGGTGCGCCCGGAGCGGCAACGGATGAACGATTATGTGTGGCGGCCAGAAGACGACGAAGAGGAACTCATGTCCGAGCCGTTCGTCCGGCGCGCCCTGCTGCCGATGTTGCGGCGTGGCCTGCGTCTGTTGGGGCGGCTGGTGCCCAGCCGGGCGATGGCAGCCACCCAACGCCTGCTAATCCAGGCCGGGGAGCCGGGCCACCTGACGGTGTTGGACTATTACGGGCTGCAACTGTTGAGCGCCCTGCTGCTGGGCGGCCTGGGCGTGCTGATTATCCAGCGCCAGGGAATCAACCGCAACAGCCTGATGATGGGCGGGGTGTTTATCGTGCTGGGCCTGTACATGCCCCATTTTTGGCTGCGTCAAAAGGTGGACGGGCGCAAAAAAGAGATCGAGCGGGCCATGCCCAACGCGATGGACATGCTCACCATCGGCGTAGAGGCGGGGCTGGCCTTTGAATCGGCCATGCTGCGGGTAGCCGAACGCTGGGATAACGCCCTGACCCAAGAGTTCCGCCGGGTCGTGTTGGAAATGCGGGTGGGCACTTCGCGCGATGTCGCGCTGCTGCACATGACCGAACGCACCGACGTGCCCGACCTACGTACCTTTGTAGCCGTGCTGGTCCAGTCCAGCCAGTTGGGGGTGAGCATCGCCGAAGTGCTGCACAGCCAGGCTGCTATGATGCGCGAGAAACGCCGCCAGCGGGCCGAGGCGATGGCCCGGCAGGCCACCGTCAAAATGGCCTTCCCGCTGGTCTTTTTCATCTTCCCGGCCATCTTTGTGGTGATCCTTGGCCCCGCTGTCCCACAGCTTATAAATATGTTCGGCGCTATGGGGGGCGGGGGCTGATCCGCCGGGCGCGCTCGATAACATCGTATAACGGTATCCGGTTGACGAGGGGAATATGACCGCAAGCTACGCCGACGCGTTGGGAATAGAGCAGGAATCGCTATATCAAGAGGGCCTGGCCCACTATCAGGCAGGGGAATGGCAGGAAGCCATCCACTGCTTTGAGGAACTCGCCCAGATGTACCCGGGCGAGACGCGCCTGCAAGACCTGCTGGAGCAGGCCCGCTTCAAAGCCCACGTAGACGCCGACAGCCGCGTGACAGGCAAGCGCATCATGATCCCCTGGAAGCGCGTGATCCTGGCGCTGGTCACGGCGGCAACCCTGCTCCTGGCCGTGGTGCTGGGCGTGCAGGCGTTACGCCATCAGGTAGCCCCCGCCATCGCCCAGGCGCGCGCGGAACAGGCCCAGGCGCAACTGTTGAGCGACGCCAACAGCCTGCTGGAAGGGGGCAAGCTGGACGAGGCAGAACAAAAGCTGAACGCGCTGCTCGCCCAGGCGCCGGACCATCCCGAAGCACAACAAGGGCTGGAACGACTCCGACTACAGCGCGAGTTATCGGCGCTGTACGAGCAGGGGGTCGCCCTGCAACAAGCGGGCGATCTGGCCGGGGCGCTGGCTATCTTCCAAGACCTGTTGGTGCGCACCCCTGAATATCAAGACGTGCGCTTGCGAATGGGCGAGATCCAGCACACTCTCAAAGTGCAAGGCTTGTTCGCCAACGCCCAGGCCGCTTACGAGACGGGCGACTATGCGCGGGCGCTGGACCTGTTCGAGCAACTGCAAGCCCTGGACGCCAGCTATCAGGCGAGCACGGTTCAAGATCGCCTGTACGAGCTGTATATGAGCATGGGGCGCGAGTTGCTAGAGAGTCAGCCGCCGATGGCCGAACTGGTCCCCAAGGCGCTGGAGTATTTCGGGCGGGCGCTCACCTTGCGGCCTAACAGCCCCCAGGCCGCCCAGGAGAAGCAACTGGGCGAGGCGTTCTTGCAGGGCCTGCAGGGCTTTCAGCAGGGCTATTACGACCCGGCTGTCACCAACTTGCGCGCCGTGTATGACCGGCGGCCTGACTATTTGGGCGGCATGGTGCTGCGGCTGCTGTACGAGGCATGTGTGCGCAGCGGCGACCAGTATCGCCGTGACAACGACCTGGGCTTTGCCTATCAGCAGTACCGTCAGGCGGAAGAGTTGCCAGTGGACGACAACACGCTGGCCCGTGAGCGACTCAAGGACATCGTCCCCCTATTGACGCCCACGCCCACGCCAACCGCTACGCCAACGCCAACTAATACGCCGATGCCCACAACCACGCCACAGCCCACCGTCGCGCCCACGCCCCGGCCGCTGGCATCCTATCGCAACCACGTCGCCTTTTGGTCAGACGACGAAGACCAGCCCGGCCTGTGGGTAATGGACCCAACCTTCAAGAACCGCACCTACCTGGGCGACTCGCGGGCGCTGCGCCGAGAGTTTGACGAACTGGTGACAAAGCAGAGCATATCCCCCGATGGGCGTTATGTCTTGTTTGTTGCGAATTCGGGCGGGTCGGCGCAAATCTTTATGCAGCGACCGCGCGACCCCCGGCGGGGCGATTTGCCACCGCTGCAACTGACTCGCCTGAATGTCTGCTACCATCCCGTCTGGTCGCCAGACGGAAGCCGCATCGCCTTTGTCTCTGAGCAAGATCGCACAGATGACATCTGGATTATGAACGCCGATGGCTCTGGCCAGAAAAACCTGACCGAGAATACCTGGGAATGGGAGAAGCATCCCACCTGGTCGCCAGATGGCACCAAGATCGTCTTTTGGTCGAACCGTGAAGGACATCAACAGCTTTACATCATGGACGCGGATGGCCGCAACGTCCGCAATATCAGCAATACCCCGCACGGGGAATATGATCCCCTCTGGATCAAGTAAGCAGGAGCCTTTGGCGATGGACGTAAAGGTCGTGTTGTAGTAGGAGTTGAGAGAATGGCCGACCAACTGATGGTGGGCGGACGCATCGCCGCGGACCTGCTCGACGCATACCTGTGCGATACGCTGACAGACGAATACATCCCCGTGTACGAGCCGACGATTCGCGGCGAGACCATGAACGCGATCATCGTTGGCCCGCAAGGGCTGTTCGTGCCACATGCCGTAGACTGGGAGGGCGTGATCACGCCCTCCCAGCGCGGGCCGTGGACGGCGCTGCTCGCATCCGGGCAGGAGGTGCGCCACCCCAACCCGGCTGCCAACGCGCAACGCGCTAATCAGGCGCTGACGGCTTTTCTGCAAGACGAGTTCCCCGACCTGCGTCCCACCATCTTTTACATCGTGGTGCTGTTGGCCCCCTCTGCCAGCCTGAACACCCACAGCGCCAGCGACCCGCCCTGCGTGCCGGTAGACAGCCTGGG
>JAAYXX010000589.1 GCA_012515695.1 Chloroflexota bacterium | reverse complement strand
TGATCCTTCTCACCACCCTCACCCCCGGCTGTACCCAGCCGCCCGGCTGAAAGCCGCACTCTCCCAGGGGGCGAGGGCGGCATGTATGCCGGTGGCATATTGCCGCGCTTACCGCCTTCTCCCCCCGGGAGAAAGCGGCATGTATGCCGGTGCCCGAAGGGCGGATGAGGGCACCTCCGATTTTGCCCCAACACTTGACCCGCGAAAAGTTGGCGCCATTAGCCATCCTTGGCGGCTTACAAGTATGCCGGCTGGAAGTCGGCGGTCCCATGATGAAAACTCGTCAACTGCCTACGAGACGTAATGCTCGCAGACCTGCCGGAAGTGAAAGCCATAGATGGCGAGGGTAATCGCCTGCGGGAAAAGGCGCGGGCGGTGCAGCAGCGTCCAGAAGAACAGCCGCCAATATTCCAGCCGCTCCTTGCCGCGAATCCCCAGCACGACGATCGAGCGCAGCAGCGCCTCGAAATGAATCCAGTTGATGGCCTGGCGCGTGACCTTGGGCCGCTTGTACTCGTTCAAAAAAGCGCGCACCCGCTCATAATAGGCGCGGGGCGAGTAGATGCTCTTCAGAATGTGCCGGTATCCCTCTTGCAGCACGTTGGGGTCCATCTTGGGCTGGAAATTCATCGTCCCATCGGTGTTGTTCCCCGAAAAATCGTCTAGCAGCCGCCCCTCTTTTTCCATCCGCTCGTACAGGCGCGTGCCAAAAGGCGCTTGCAGCAGCCCCACCATCGCCATCACGATGCCGCTGCGCTGGATGAACTCGATTTGCCGCTGGAAGATCGAAGGCTTGTCGCTATCAAAACCCACGATAAAGCCGCCTTGCACCTGCAACCCGGCGCGTTGCAACGTCTTGACGCTCTCCACCAGGTCGCGGCCCTTGTTCTGTGATTTGTTGCACTCGGTCAGGCTTTGCTCGTCGGGAGTTTCGATACCCACAAACACCGTATCAAATCCAGCCTCGACCATCAGCCGCATCAGGTCCGGATCATCGGCCAGATCAATAGAGACTTCGGTTCCAAAAGCCATCCCTTCCTTCCCCTGACGCCACTCGATGATAGCGGGCAGAATGTCGCGCTCAAGCTCGCGGCGATTGCCGATCAGGTTATCGTCCACAAAAAAGACATTGCCACGCCAGCCCACCTTGTACAGGCTGTCCAACTCGGCGATCAACTGCGGGGCGGTCTTGGTGCGGGGGCGGCGGCCAAACATGGCCGTAATATTGCAGAAATCGCAGTTAAAGGGGCAGCCACGAGAATACTGGATGCACATATCCGAATAATGGCGCAGGTTGAGCAGTTCCCACATGGGCGCGGGGGTCTGGCGGATGTCGGGGAACACGGTCGTCTCGTAGATGCGCTGCGGCTCGCCCTTTTCCAGGTCGGCCAGGAATCGCGGCAGCGTAATCTCGGCCTCGTTGAGCACAAAGTAGTCCACGTCGGGGAACTGCTCGTGCTCGCCAATGAACAGCGGGCCACCGGCGACGATTTTCACCCCGGCCTGCTTGCAACGTCGAATTACCTCGTGGGTAGAATCGCGCTGGGCCACCATCGCGCTGACGAACACGTAATCGGCCCATTCCAGGTCTTGGCGGGTTAACGTGGTGGTGTTCATGTCTACCAGGCGCTTTTCCCACGCGGGGGGCAGCATGGCGGCCACAGTGATCAGCCCTAGCGGCGGCAGAGAAGCCTTCTTGCGGATAAACGGCAAAGCGTGCTTAAAGCTCCAAAAAGTGTCAGGGAATTCGGGATAAACCATTAATACGCGCACTAAAATCTCCTTTCCGAATACGTGAATCCCCAATCCAGGGAACGAGGGACAACAGGCAGGTGGTTCTTGACGGGGATACAAGACGGGCCACGCGAATCACATGGGGCCACAGGTCTCTAGGTATCGCTTTTTTAGACACAGGGATTCCGTGAAAGGTTGCATTGGCACTTCGGATGACCCATATGTGCATTTTTGCACAAAGTGGCCTTTCGCGCTATAATGACAGCGGGTAATGAATAGATCGCATTTAGACCGCGTAGCGTCAAATTGCCAAAGAAGCCGACTATCAGGCTTTAGGGGCCCTCTGGTGACGCGCGTATTGGCTCTTACACTGCGCTAACAGGTTACCTGCTAGTGTCCCCCCGCCTACTCTCGCTTGTTCTCCTTGCTGTTTCAGATCCCTTTTGATCGAACTGGCTAGAAACAAGCAAGCAGCCACCGTAAGGCATCTGATAGATGTCTGCATGGTGGGCGTGTACTCCTGGCATGTGGCGGTAAAGCCTGCCCAAGGGGAACAACCCCCTGGCCACGTAGAGACAAGGGTTCGGTATCAGGCAAACCGCACCAATCTTCGGAACGCCAAGGGTTTGCAGTTTCGTTGGGAGACGTTGGTGCCCAACAAAGGTATATACATTCTGGTACGGGGAGATAATTGAATGATCAACAAAGAAGAACTGTTAATGCGAGCGGCCAAACCCTCAGACGACGCCTTGAAGTACCATCCCTTTTTCAAGGGCAAAATCCAGATGGTCTCCAAGTGCGCCATCCGTGACATGAACGATTTCGCCATCTGGTATACGCCGGGAGTGGCTGCCGTCTGTAACGCCATTGCAGCCGACCCCGAATTATCGTACGAACACACCAACCGCGCCAACATGGTGGCGATTGTCTCCGACGGGACGCGGGTGCTGGGGCTGGGCAATATCGGCCCGCGCGCCGGTATGCCGGTCATGGAAGGCAAGGCGCTGCTGTTCAAATACCTGGGCGGTGTAGATGCCGTGCCCATCTGCCTGGACGCCCGCAATGCCGACGAGATCGTCAACACCGTGCGCCTGATTCAGCCATCCTTCGGCGGGATCAACCTGGAGGACCTGGAACAGCCCAAGTGCTTTACCGTGCTGGATACATTGCGGGCCGACCCAGCCATCGAGATTCCCGTCTGGCACGACGATCAGCAGGGCACAGCCACCGTGCTGATGGCCGGTCTGATTAATGCGCTCAAGCTGGTGGGCAAGCGCATGGACAACATCCGCGTCGCCATGATCGGCCTGGGAGCCGCCAATGTGGCCACTGTGCGCCTGCTGGTAGCCAGCGGGGCCAGGCTGGGGCAGATCATTGCCGTCGACTCGAAGGGCATCCTGTCTCGCAACCGCAAAGACATCGAGTTGGCCCAGGACAAGTACCCCGACAAGTGGCTGCTCTGCAGCGAGGGGAACGAGGACGGGCTAGACGGCGACGCGGGAGATGCCATGCGCGGCGCCGATGTGGTGATCGGCTTCTCCAAGCCCGGCCCGGACACCATCCGCAAGGAGTGGGTGGCGAATATGGCCAAAGACGCCATCGTCTTTCCTTGCGCCAACCCGGTGCCCGAGATCTGGCCGTGGGACGCCAAGGAAGCCGGAGCGCGCATCGTGGGCACGGGGCGCTCGGATTTCCCTAACCAGCTCAATAACTCGTTGGGCTTTCCGGGAATCTTTCGCGGAGCGCTGGACGTGCGCGCCCGCACCATCACCGATGAGATGTGTCTGGCGGCAGCCGCCGAGATCGCCAAATGCGCCGAAGACCGGGGCATTGACGATGACAACATTATCCCGACGATGGACGAACTGGACGTGTTCCCCCGCGAGGCCGTGGCCGTGGGCATGAAGGCGATTGAGCAGGGCGTGGCCCGCTTGACCATGACCCGCGAGGAGCTATTCGAAAAGGCAGAGCGTACCATTCGCGCGAGCCACGAGATGGCCCAACTCCTGATGCGCGAGGGCGCTATCGCCCCCATGCCGGCTGATCTGTAAGCCTGGCAAACGGAGCACCAGGGGGAGCCTGTCCCCGGTGCCAGCAAACAGCAGACGGGGATTGGCCTGTAGAGAACTGGCAGGGAAGCATGGTGAGCAGTCTGGCCTGCACGATGGCCGGACCGCCTCCATGCTTCCTTTATTTCAGGACAGTCTCGCCTGGGAGTGAATGTCCCAGGCTGCGGAAAGAGGAAACCCGTTAAACACGGGTTTAGTAATGCCTAATACACTTGGG
>JAAYXX010000588.1 GCA_012515695.1 Chloroflexota bacterium | reverse complement strand
TGAGCTTCCAAGTGCCGTTGAGACTCTGACTGGTTGCCATGTCTGTCACCCCGTAGAGTTTTGATGTGTGCTTTTGTTGAGCCAGATACACAACTGTATCGCGCCGTCGGCGCAGGCGGCAATGGTTCTGCTATCGCCTGGGTTGCCTCGGCGCGACAAGCCTTTGTCAAGCCGCGTTGGGAAAGACTCAGCCCAACGCTTCGAGAAGAGTCTGCATCTCGTGATCGGTCAGCGTGCGGTCACCGGCGGCGGCGTTGGCGGCGGCCTGCTCGGGGGATTTAGCCCCCGGAATGGCGACGGGCGCGGCGGGGTGCGAGATGACATAACGCAAGGCTGCCATGACCATCTCTCGACCGGGCCGCACGACGGCTTTGAGGTCCTCGACGCGGGCCAGGTCGCGCTCGAACTGCTCGCGCTGCTCCCCGCCCACATTCCACGAACGACGCACGTCGTCCACGAACACTGTGTCACGCGTGAACTTGCCCGCCAGCAACCCTCGACGCAGCGGGCCGCGCACCAGCACGCCGATACCGTGCTGCTGGCAATAGGGAAGCAGGTCGTCCTCGGCGGCGCGATTGAGCAGCGAGTAGTCGACCTCGACGACGCGACAAGTGCCATACTGGTTAAAGCGTCGCAGCACCTCCAGGCTATCGGTGGAGATGCCATAGGCGCGCACGCGGCCCCGCTGCTTGAGCATCTCGAAAGCGTCCAGGTAGATTCGCGGGTCTTCGATGTTTCCCTCATGGCACAGTACCACGTCGAGCCAATCGGTACGCAGCCGATGGAGCGACGCGTGGGCGCACAGGCGAATCATGTCCACCGTGGTCTTGGGAACGGCCTGGCCGGTGCGCTGGCCCCAATGTCCGATCTTGCTGACGACAAAGACCCGGTGTCGAATGCCAGCAAGCCCCAATCCCAGGCGTTCTTCGGACAAGCCGTTGGGTATGCCATAAGATTCGGCTGTATCGAACAGATTGACGCCGTGCTCAAAGGCGCTGCGGATGGTGGCCCAGGCGGTGGCGTCGTCTATCTCGCCCCACTGGTTGCCGATATTCCAGGTGCCCATCCCCACGGCAGATACCTGCCATCCCAAATTGCCAAATGGTCGGTATAACACCGCTCCCTCCTGTACAAGTCTGAACCTATCGGGCCGCCAAGCCCTTCCCACTTGTCAAATCAGATTATGGACGTTGCGAGACTGGCGTCAACTGTCAGGTGATAAAGCCGGGACTGTGTTCTGCACTAACGGGCAGAGATCACATAGATCGGATTGCTGTAAACCCAGCCGCGTTCGCGGAAGGCATAGTGCCGAAGGGCCTCTATGCGGTAAAAGCCGGGCGCGCTGCTCCGATGGATTAGCTCGGTGCCCGTGGCTTCGGCGACGCAAGCGCCGTTATGGATGAGCCGCAGGTGGGCACGGGCCGGGACGCGGGCGCGAAAAATCGCCTCGCTGTGGATGCTGAACTCGTCGCCCATTGTGTAGGTTGCGCCGTCGCACTCGGCGGTGAAGGAGAATCCGCGGGCGGGGGCCAGCCCGCCATAGGCTACGAACGCGCGCCCGGCGGCCAGGGCTTGATACACGAGTTGCGCGTCTTGCGAGGCGTCGCCGGTCCAGGGTGACGAGACGAGCAGGTGCGTGTTCACCGAGCGGAACAGGTGCTGGTAGGAGAATACCCTCCGGGCCAGTGGCCCCAGATGGTAGATTGTGGCGTGCGCGTCAGACCCGCCGATGCCCACGATGCGCCGAGTATGCTGTAGCTGGTCCCATTTCGCCAGCGTCTCGGGGAAGGGGCCGGTAATGGCGAGTTGGGGAAAGAAGGCGTAGAGCAGCGCGCGCGGCAGGGTCGTGACATGGGCTTTGAACTCGGACATGTAATTCCAGATCTCCAGGCCGGTATAGCCGTCGGCGTCCCACGCGACCCAGTTGATTTCTGGCTCGCTGACAAACGCGCCGCTGCGCTCGTAGGGATGAGCGATGAACCCCAGACCACCGCGCGCGCGCACGGCGTCGATTAATCGCTGGGGCTGGTCGCCGTAGCGGGCCACGTCTTCCCCGGCATTGAATGCCAGGAAATGGTTGAGGTGGGGAGACGCGGGGGCATGCACCTCTTCCCCGATGAGCACCAGAGTATGGCCGTGCCAGCCCTGGAATTCGCGGGGGTAGGCTATGTGGTCGGTGATGAGGATATAGTCCAGGCCAACGCGCTCTGCTATGGCGGCCACATCTGTGGGGCTGGCGGTTCCATCGGAGAAGAGGGTATGGATATGGATGTTTCCAACGCGCTCGTACAGGCTCATTCTTACGTCCTCGATAGTGACCGCATTTTACTTATCGGACGCGGATTTTGTCAAAGGGTTATGCTTGATTGGGGTGATTTTAGCCAGCCGATTCGGGGGCTGGCGCGCAAGTTGGTTCCGGCTCGACAGCGGTTACCTCCACGTTGATGATGGGGGGCGGGGTGCGGTCCTCTGGCCCGGCGATCAGGAGTATCCCCAACAAGGTTTGGAGCAGGGAGGCCCAACGCAGCAGAGGCTCGGGCCATGCGAGAAGGGTGTCTATGATGGAGTAGAGGCGGGAGGGGAGGATGGTGCGCAGGTAGTGCAACAGGTCGCGCCCTCCGATGGTGGTCGCAATGCCATCGGCAAGCAGAAGCAGTCCCAGGAATCCTTTCATTGTCCAGTTCTCCCAGTTCGTTTGATTTGATGGACCGCCGCTATCCTTGGCGGCTCGTATTATGCCGGCTGGAAGCCAGCGGTCCAGTCTAGTGCTCATTCCAGGTAGTAACTCGGCTTGGTCAAAAAGTCGTGTTGTTGGGCAAACTCGACGAGGTCGGCGGTCCTGGCAATTGCCAGGCCGATGACTGTGTCGGCGGCTCCGTAATACATCCAGGTTTCGCCATCGCGGTCGAGCGCGCCACAGGTATAGACTACACCCGGCACGAGTCCGTGCTGCTCGTATGATGCCTCGGGGGCAAAGACCCAGCGCGCTGTGCGCGCCAGTACCTGGCGGGGGTCCCTTCGATCGAGCAGGGCCAGTCCCAGGCGGTATATCCTATGGCCGCCCAACAGCTTGACGCCGTGATAGATGAGGAGCCAGCCTGCGGGGGTGGCGATGGGGGGAGCGCCCACGCCGATGCGCTCTGCATCCCACCAGGGGCCTTGGCCCTCTGGGAAGAGCAACCCCGGCTTGGCCCAGTGTTGCATATCGGGCGAGCAGGCGTACCAGATATGCTCGCCTGCTCCTGTGACGGGGCGGTGCAGGAGCAACCAGTTGCCATCGGGGGTCTGTTCAGGAAAGATTGTTGCGTCCTTGTTGGGCGGGGAGAGGATGACCCCCAGGCGGGTCGCCGTGACGAAATCCTCGGTGATAGCCAGGGCGACTGCCGAGCCATGTGAGGAGTAGGCGGTGTATGCGATGACCCATTTGTTTGGGCCGATCTTGGTTACTCGCGGGTCTTCGCAGCCCCATCGCTCGTAGGGATGATCGGGCAGGCCAGGCTCCAGCAGTGGGCGGGGGGCGATCTCCCAGCCGTCCACGCCATTGCGGCTACGCGCTACGTGGATGCCCGAAATGCCGCGGGCGTCTTCGATGCGCGGCAGCAGTATGATCTCTCCGTCTACTTCGGCCACGCCGGGGTTCATGATGGCGTTCACCTGAAAGGGAAGGTCGCCTGGCGTGAGCACAGGGTTCTGCTCATGCCGTCGAAAGACTTGGCCTTTAGCCATCTATACCTCCATATCAAGGGGTACTTGCTCTATCGCCCTGAATGGGAGTATGGCGGGGTATGGGTGGCGCAGTACAATGAGGCGGGGTGAAGGGTTCTGGTAGTGGCATTGGGGAGTATGAACAGGGTGCTTGATGCTATCGGGGATAGTCTATCTGGGATTGATGTATTGTCAAGCTCTGAGGTTGGTTTGGGTGTATGCGATGGCGGGCCGCTGTTTGTACAACAAATAAATGAGCAAAAAAACCATAGGCGCGGTTTTCCGTGGTACACAAACCGCGCCTATGGGTGTGCCGTCTTGGCAGGGCGAAAACTTGAGCGCGCCTAGCGTTTCCGCCTGAGCTGAAAGATCGCCAGCCCTGCGCGCCAGTTGGCCCCCAGTTCGCTGATCTGGCGAGAGGGGGGCGCGAGGAATATCTCATGTACGCGCTCTAGCTGCTCTTGCTCGCACAGGGCGCGAAAGTCACTGATTGTGCATAGATGCACATTGGGCGTGCTATACCAGGAATAGGGGAGCAGGGCATTTCGGGGCATGCGCCCGGTCAGGAGCAGTTGGAATCGCACGCGCCAGTAGCCAAAGTTTGGAAAGCTGATGATGGCGGTTTCGCCCACGCGCAGCATTTCCCGAATGACCTGCACCGGGTTGGCGGTCTGCTGCAAGGTCTGGCTGAGGATCACCAGGTCAAAGGTGTGATCCTGGTAAAAGCTCATTCCTTCCATCATGTCGCCATGATAGGCGGCGACGCCGCGCCGGATGCACTCTAGCACGGCCTGCTCGTTGATGTCTATGCCATGGCCCTGGCAGCCTTTGCGAGCTGCCAGCAGCTCCAGGAGTTGGCCATCCCCGCACCCCAGGTCTAGCACGCGGGAACCGGCTGGAACCAACCTCTCGATCAGATCGTAATCCAGCCGGCGCTTGGTGGGCTGTTGGTGATTGCTGCTCATTTGCCGTTCCCTCCCCTGGCTGCGTTCTGGACGCGCTGCTGGGCGTTCGCCAAAAAACCGGCGATGGCGTTGGACAATTGTTCGCTGGGGAGCAGAAAGGCGTCATGGCCGTACTCGCTGGGGATCTCTAAAAAGGTCGTCGAGATTCCGTTGGCCTGCAAGGCCCGCACTAACTCTTTGGCCTGGTAGGTAGGGAATAGCCAGTCGCTGGGGAAAGAGATAACGAGGAACGTGGATTGCACCCCGGCAAACGCCTGCACCAGCGAGCCGTGACCGTTCGCAAGGTCAAAGTAGTCGATGGCTTTGGTGATGTAGAGATAAGAGTTGGCGTCAAAGCGCCTCACAAAGCTATCGCCCTGGTACTTGATATAGCTCTCTACCTGAAAGTCGGTCTGAAAGTCAAAGCCAAAGGATTCCCGATCCTGAAGCTGCCTGCCGAATTTGTCGTGCATCTGTTTTTCGGACAGGTAGGTGATGTGGGCGACCATGCGAGCGATAGCCAGCCCATCGTAGGGGGACTCTTTCCCATAGTAGTTGCCATTCTGCCAGCGCGGGTCGGCCATGATGGCCTGCCGCCCTACGACGTTGAAGGCGATGCCCTGCGCGTTGACGCGCGCGCTGGTGGCAATGGCCAGCACCGAATCGGCAGCATCGGGGTAGCGCACTGCCCAATCCAGGGCGAGCATACCGCCCATGCTGCCGCCGACTACTGCGAGCAGCTTGGTGATGCCCAGGTGTTCGACCAGGCGCTTTTGTGCGCGCACCATGTCACCTATGGTGACGATGGGGAAGGTCATTCCAAAAGGCTTGCCTGTGCGGGGGTCGATGCTCGATGGGCCGGTGGTGCCTTTGCACCCGCCAAGGACGTTGGCGCAGATGACAAAGTAACGCCGGGTGTCAAAGGGCTTGCCTGGCCCGACCATGATATCCCACCAGCCGGGCTTGCGGTCGTTGGGCGAGTGGTAGCCTGCCAGGTGCGCGTCGCCAGAAAGGGCGTGAAAGATCAGAATGGCGTTGTCGCGGGCCGGGCTGAGTTCGCCATAGGTCTCATAGGCTTGTGTAACCGGGCTTAGCGTCTGGCCGCAGTCCAGTTCCAGCGGCGGGTCGGTAAAGGTCCAGGTCTGCGTTTCGACCAGACCGACGCTGTGCGCGCCGCCCAGCAGTGAGTGTTCTTCAATCTTGGTGACTTCGTCGGTAGCCACGTGTTCTCCTTACCCACGGTTGTTCTTTGGGTGTTAGGGCGGGCGAATGCGTGACATTTGCTCGCCCCAACGCCGAACGCAAGGCGATGATGGCTGTGCTATGCGACAGCCAGCGCCTGATCGAGATCGGCCAGGATGTCCTGGAGCGACTCGATGCCGATGGACAGGCGGACGAAATCAGGCGTAACGCCCGCCCGGTATTGTTCCTCCTCTGTCAACTGTTGGTGAGTGGTAGAGGCGGGATGAATGGCGAGGCTGCGCGCATCGCCGATATTCGCCAGATGGCTGAACAGCTTCAGGCTCTCGATAAAACGCCGTCCGGCGGCCATGCCGCCGCGCACGCCAAAGCCGACCATCCCGCTGGCCCCGTCGGGCAGGTATCGCTGGGCCAGGGCATGGGACGGGTGGCTAGGCAAGCCCGGATAGAGCACCCAGGCCACCTTGGGGTGCTGCTCAAGGAAGCGGGCTACGCCAAGGGCGTTCTCGGAATGGCGCGCCATGCGCAGGCTGAGCGTTTCGACGCCCTGTAAGATAAGGAAGGCGTTGAATGGGCTGATGCAAGCGCCGAGGTCACGCAACTGGTGAGTGCGGACGTAGGCAGCGAAGGTTGCGGGTCCAAAGGTATCGTAGAAACGCACGCCGTGATAGCTGGCGTCCGATTCGACCAGTTCGGGGAACCGGCCATTGTCCCACGGGAAACTGCCGCCATCCACGATGATGCCGCCCAGCGAATTGCCGTGTCCGCCCAGGTACTTGGTCATGCTATGGATAACGACGTCGACGCCGTGGGCCAGCGGGCGACACAGGGCGGGCGAGGCGGTGGTGTTGTCCACCAGGACGGGAACGCCGCGCGCGTGGGCCACCTGGGCGATGCCAGCCAGGTCAGGGATGGTGAGCTTGGGGTTGCCGATGGTTTCCAGGTATACGGCCCTGGTGCGCTCGGTGATTGCCTGGGCAAAGGCTTCCGGCGCGTCGCTATCCACCCACACGGTGCGGACGCCCATGCGGGCGAGGGTATTGTTGAACAGCGTTACCGTGCCGCCGTACAGGCGCGTGCTAGAGACGATCTCATGATCGGCGGGGCAAAGGGTAATGATGGCTGCGGCAATGGCTGCCATGCCGCTAGAAAAGGCCACACCGGCAGTGCCACCCTCCAGAGCCGCCACGCGCTTTTCCAGGACGTCGGTGGTGGGGTTGTTGATACGGGTATAGATGTTGCCCGGCTCTTCCAGGGCAAACAGGCGGGCGGCGTGGGCAGTGTCTCGAAAGACATAGCTGGTAGTCTGCCAGATGGGCACAGCACGCGCGCCCGTTTCATCGTCTGGTGTGTATCCTGCGTGAAGCGCCAGCGTGTCGAATCCTTGATAACCGTTGTCTGCCATCCCCAGGGTCTCCTTTGTTGTTTTGGTGTACCCTGGAATCTGGCCTTGTTTGAACGCTACATATAGCGGCAGGTCTCAAAAGGCCAAACCCCAGGGTGGTTGTGCTATTGCTGATTGGCTTTTGCTGCGGAAACGCGCTCGCGGTAGTTCTGAATTGCCTGACGGAGCGCCTCGGGGGCCAATACTGAGCATTGCACCTTGTTTTCCGGCAGGCCGTGCAGCGCCTCGGCCACCTCTTCGGGAGTGATGGCGGCAGCGTCGTCCAGTGTCTTGCCCATTGCCAGCTCGGACGTGATCGAACTGGAAGCGATGGCCGCCGCGCACCCGTGAACACGGTACTTGATATCGGCCAGTCTGTCGCCCTCGACGCGGATATACAGCTCGATGAGGTCGTTATGCACCGTGCTCTCCACGCGGGCCTGCCCGTCGGCGTTCTCGATGACGCCCACATTGCGCGGTTTCGCGAAATGTTCGTATACCAGGTCGCTATACATAAGCGGGGTATATACCTCCGATAGTGCTATCAATAGTGACCGAGGGGGCGCGCTGTCAGACGCGATTCCCCTCGCATGGCTATTCCTGTTCGAACAGCGGCGTGCTCAGGTAACGCTCGCCCGTGTCGGGAAGGATCACGACGATCAGCTTGCCCGCGTTTTCGGGGCGTTTGGCGACGCGCAGGGCGGCGGCGACAGCCGCGCCAGACGAGATGCCCACGAGCATTCCTTCTTCGCGGGCCAGTCGGCGGGCGGTCTCGATGGCCTCGTCCCCTTGGACCGGAATGACCTCGTCGAGCAGGTCGGTGCGAAGCACACCGGGCACAAAGCCTGCGCCGATCCCCTGAATCTTGTGCGGGCCGGGCTTGCCGCCGGAGAGTACCGCCGAGTCGGAAGGCTCCACGGCGATGGCCTGGAGCGTGGGTTTGCGCTCCTTGAGAGCCTCGGCCAGGCCGGTAATAGTCCCACCTGTGCCCACCCCGGCGATGACAATATCCACCTTGCCGTCGGTGTCGCGCCAGATTTCCTCGGCGGTAGTCTCGCGGTGAACGCGGGGGTTGGCCGGGTTCTCGAACTGCATGGGCATAAAGCTGTTGGGGATTTCCTGGAGCAGCGCCTGGGCCTTTTCGATAGCGGCCTTCATGCCGCCTGCGCCCGGCGTGAGCACCAGTTCGGCGCCCAGAGCCTGGAGCAGCTTGCGCCGCTCGATGCTCATGGTTTCCGGCATGGTCAAGATGAGCCGATAGCCACGGGCAGCGCACACAAAGGCCAGCCCGATGCCTGTATTCCCGCTGGTAGGCTCGATGACTGTCGTACCCGCCTTGACCTTGCCTTCCCGCTCCGCCGCGTTGATCATGCTCACGGCGATACGGTCTTTGACACTGGACAGCGGGTTGAAGGATTCGAGTTTGACGACTATATCCGCCACTGCGCCGTCGGTGACCCGATTGAGGCGCACAAGGGGCGTATTGCCAACTGTCTCGGTGATATCCTTGTATATTCTGCCCGTCATAGCTTGCTCCTCTAAATATAATACATGGCGCAGGCGTTGGAGCGCCTTTCGCCAGAACGCCTGACCAGATCGGCCAGGGTGGTCTTGGTCAATACGGCCATCGCAGCCGCATACATTTGTGCCCACACTTCCTGGGTGACACAATCGCAAGATCGTTCGCAAAATGTGGCGTCGGTGGTACACTCGACAAAGCCGCCAGTGCCTTCCAATGCCTCAAAGATGGCACGCAGGGTGACTTGCTCGGGGGGGCAAGCCAGCATGTGCCCGCCTTGTGGCCCGCGAACGCTGCGGATCAGACCGGCGCTGCGGAGGGCAGCCATCAGGTTTTCCAGGTACTTTTGCGAGAGGTCTTGGCGCTCGGCGATTTCCTTGGAACTGACGGGACCCTTCCCATAGGCGACTGCGAGGTCGAGCATGGCGCGTGTACCGTAACGCGTCCTGGTACTGAGTTTCATCTATTGCCCCCCTTTTCCTATGGAATTAGGGGAGATTATAGCCTACAGGGTCAGGTTTGTCAAAAGAGCGGTGACGAGCGTGAGAACAGGGTCTCCGTGCGGACGTGGATTTTGGAGGGGGCCGGGGAGCAGAATGCCCCGGTCTCCCTTCAGCATGGGACGCATGGACGATGGTCAGCGCAGGCTGCTCCAATCCAGGATGGCGTACAGCCACTCCCCGCGCTGATGCAGCAAATCCTGGTAGACAGTCTGGATATTGCGCGGGTCAAACTGGCGAGTCAGCCCGTCCAAGGGGACCAACCCCTGGTGCAACCAGCGCAAAGCCTGCTGGAATCCGGTAAAGATGCTGTGGGGGCGAAAGTCGTCCGCATCCATTGGGACTTCCCATTCCCAGCCACTACGCAGAACCACATAGTTGTGAAAGACGG
>JAAYXX010000587.1 GCA_012515695.1 Chloroflexota bacterium | reverse complement strand
CTCCGCCGTGCTCACAGAGGACTGTTGCACTGTTGCAGTGTTGCGCGAGGGGATTATGCACCCCTCCCCCCCTGTCTGCTGTGGTTCCTCTATTTCGACAGCAACCCCAGCCGCAAACCCCCCGTCTAGATCAACTGAACAACACAGGTCGTCAGGATCGGGCAAGACAGGTTGCTCGTCGGGCATTGGTTCACCTGCCATCAGCTTTGCGGGCTTGCCCTTCTTGTCTTCCATGTTCACCAGGTAGCCATGCTCGATAGCTACCCGCACTCGACGACTCGCTGAACTCTTGTCTATGTCCAGCTTACCAGCCACCTCTCTAACAGTCACCGGGCGATCATGCCGCCTGTATAGGTCAGCCACCGCCTCAACAGTCTCCCGGATCGTGGGGGCTACGCTGGCTTCTACTCCTTCGCTGATCGACTCGGATACCAGGTCATGCACCGCCTGATAGTCTTCCAGGGTAGCCACTACCCGCCCCTGAGCATCGCGCTTCCGAGTCATTTGATGCAGCAGCGCATGGGCCTGAATCAGGGAGAGCACCTTGCCAAAATCGCGGCGCAACCTCACCGCGCGCGGGCTTGCCCGCTCTGCCAGTTCGTGAGCGTAGGGGATAGTGACCGCCCGCGTACCAGCCAGCTCCAGCCACGTTTGCAGGGCTTGCCAGGGCCCCAAATCTGGGTCCGTCGCTTGTCGCCCATTCGCCCGATCTGCCAGCGACTCAAAAATGCCCCGTGTTTGCTCCGGATCGTCACGCACAATCACCGAGAGCATGCGCGTTTCGTTCTCAGGGTGCAGGCTCGCCCAGGTCGTGGTAGTGATTAGCCCGGTTGGCCCTGGGCGCTCGATCACGCGGGGCTGCAGCCCCTCCGCTCCCTTTTCGACGGTCACATACTTCACGCAGCCTTCCGAGAGGAGCGAACGGAGCATGTAAGCCAGGGTGTTCGATTCGCCGGGCCGGTCCTGCCCCAGACCTGAGGCCTCGTATAGCACAATCACCCGGTGATCAATCGGCCGCTCGTCATAGACCAGGGCATGCTCAGACATAGAGGTAAAATCGAGGTAAGCCGCTTCAGGGAATGCTTTCAGCACCGTTTCGACGGTGAAGCTCTTGCCCCCTGAGGATGGCCCCTTGACGGCCACGGAAACGGGTTTATCCAGCAGCCTCGAGGTCAGAGCCAGGTATAGAAGCCGCGCGTTGCGGTCCTCACCCACCAGCCCGAGAGCGCTGCAAATCTGCCCGAACGCGCCCAGAATGTCAGTACAGCGCAACAACTCCCCGGCTTCTGCCCTGGCCCGCGTCGCCTCTACACTGGCCGCCTCTGCTGCTATCTCCCGATAGCTGCGGGCCTGTCCCATCAACCGCTGAATGAGTGCCGGGAGGTCGTCACCCAGGAGGTGGCACTCACTTACATCCTTTCGCCCATCGGGCGCTATCAGAATGCGAGCCTCTGGTATTGCGTCGCCTACCTTGCTAGCAAACGTCGCCCCCCCCTGATCAGGCTCCTGCCAGACATAGACAGCCAGATCAGCCAGAGACTCAGCCCACTCAGGTTTGAACGTCGCCGCTCCGGGGATACCCAACGCAGGCAACCCATAGTACCAGAGCGTCTGAGCATCGCTTTCCCCCTCCACCAGGAGGACGTAACCCGCCGCGCGCGCGTCTTCCAATCGCCAGAGGCCATACGGTTGCGCTCTGTTGCCCCGCGCCCAACGGAATTTGTCCTTGCCACCCAGGGCGATTCGATAGCGCCGGGCCGTCTCGTTGCCATCCAGGTCATAGTAAGGAATCAGCACAAACGGCTCGCCGCGATAGTTGCGGTCAGCCAGACCTAACCCCTTGAGAAAGTCGATGGTCAAGCGCTTGGAATCCGCATAGGCTGCCAGAGTAGCAGGCGTCTGTGTATGTGTATCATTATCCCCCGGGAACCGCTGCAACCGTGCAACCGGTGCAACCCCCAACTTCTCAGCCAGCTTTTCCAGGGAGCCACCGGCCTCACACGAATGGCAGAAATAACCCCGCTCGCTTACCGAAAAGCTGCCATGATGCTGATCATCGTGAAAAGGACACAGCGCCCAGAACTCGCCTTTAGCATCCGGCCATTTGTGATCTGGACAGTCGCCCTTATTCAATTTCGCTAGAACGTCCTGCAAAAGGGTCATAGATTGCCCCCCCAGGGGATACGTCGCTGGAGCCTTCGCAGGACCAGCCGGGCCGCCAATCGCTCCAGCCGACCGGGGGAATCCTCAGCGAGCACCACCGCGCAATCAATCAGCCGAGAGAGAGCGCGCTGCCCAGGTCGCCCCCGAACTGCAGGCGCGCCAAAAGAGGGAATCGGTTGCCGTCGTAGGGCGTCCAGGTTCATCGCCCACCGCCGAACATGTCGAGTTGCACCAGCTCGGGCTCTGGGGTGCCGCCGTCCGAGTGGATCGCCTGCCACGATGTCAGGGGCAAGCCTACCTGCTGCCCGAATCGTGCATGATCGTAAACCCAACCACGCGCCATGACCTCCTGCAGGGAGACTCGCCACCGCTTGCCGCTTGCCCTGTCGGTGGCAACGATCACCCGCGCGCCTGCATCTACGGCCACGGCCAATACATCCAGGCGAAACAGCAGCGAGCCTCTGAGGAGTTCTTTCGAGCTGTCAAACGTCCGCCGGAGCTCGCCGCCGCGCACGCTGCAGAGGTGGCGACCAGCGACATAGATCATGCCGTTACGCACGTAGGCGGGCATGTCGCCCGATGGAGCATGTATCTCTTGTCCTTGCCTCTGCCCTGTGCTATACTGTGACTGTCGATTGCTCGCGTTTGCTCTTCCGTGCCCGCCCCCGACGTTGCCCGCGCCGGGGGTTTCGCTTTGTCTATGCATGGATTGCCACCTACGGAATACAATCTATGCCCTCAGCCAGGAGATGCTGCTGTAATCGCTTGCGCTCGTCTGCTACGAATTCCGCCAGAAGAGGGTCAGCCAACTGGATAGTTTCCAGCTTGGCGCGCATGTAGGCCGCCACGAGCCGCACTAGATCGTCGCTATCACTACGTGCAATCGGAATAACAGCCCCCAGCCGTGACCGCCGGCACAATTGGACCTCGAGCATGTTGTAATACCTCCCAGGTAAATAGAAACGGCCCGACTCTTGTCGGGCCAATCCACGCTTCTACTGTGTACCAGGGAAACTAGGCCGTTTTGTTACATCATACCCAGGAATTCGCGCATCTTTTTCCGCCCACGATGCCGGGCAACTCTCATACTCGCGTCGCCCCCCTCGGAGAGCACAGCACAACGCTCTTTGTCAGTCAGGTGAGCCAAGGCCTGCAGAATGTCAATGCGCAGCTCTACGCCCGGCACATCGTGGGGCACCGGCACCTCCTCAAACAGCTTCTCAAAAGGATCACCCGCGTCAGTTGTCCGCCCTAACAGATCGCGTTGAACGCCTACTCGTACCCGCCGCCGAATCTCTTGATACAGTTCTCCTAGGCTCTGTTCGCCTGTTGACTGAGGGTTGCGGATAGCATCAAGAAGATGGGGCATTGCCAGACTACACCAGGCCTCGGTATAACTGCTCTTTCCGCGCCAGGCCTGAAAAGCATCTTCCAGCTCCCCCCTCCGCGCCCACCAATGCCCATGGAAAAACACTCGCCCACGGCTGAAATGTTGTGAGCCCATGCGCCGCAGGGCCTCGATGCGTTCCCCGTCGCTGGCTTCCGGTTCCCTGATCAAAAGCCAATCACCGAAAAATGTACCCGGCTGAGTGGCTTCTTCCCAGGCCCGGAAAAGGTAACTCAGTACGCGTGGGTGAGGTAGGGCAATCTCCTTGAGCAATCGAGCAGCAT
>JAAYXX010000586.1 GCA_012515695.1 Chloroflexota bacterium | reverse complement strand
GGGTGGCCGACGCGACCTGTTGTCATCACGGGATAAGGGTGCTAGAATGCGGGCGAATGTGTATCCCTGCAATTGCAGGAAAGGAACCTCGAACGAAACACCTGGCGGGCAGATGCCGACGAACCCGCTTACTATGATCCTTGAGAGTTCCCGAACTCGAAAGGAGAAGAATGCTCAGGTTAATGCCCCGGTCGGCAGTGTTGCTTTTCCTCGCGTCCCTGTTGTTCACCGGCTCCCTGGCTATCGAGCAGGGGTGGGGTGTGTCTGTGGATGCCCAACAGCGCCCGGCGACGCCCGGCGTAGCGCCGCTCTCTCTGCCAGCCCCGGAGGAACTGGTCGCGCAAGATGCGGATATGCCTGCGGCCCGCACGTTTACTGTGGTAGGCGAGGGGACGGTCAGGATTATGCCAGACATTGCGCGCACTACCATTGGGGTGGAGGCATTTGGCCCCGCAGTAGGGGTAGCTGCCGCCGAAACGGCCTCTGTAATGCGCCTGGTGTTGGCGGCTATCATGGATCAGGGGGTCGCCGAGCGGGATATCCAGACTGCGTGGTTCAGCGTGTGGTCCGAGGGCAATCGGGTGTCTGATGATGGGGCGCCGCGCAGTCCCATCTATCGGGTCAGCAATACGGTGATGGTAACGATTCGCGACCTCGATCGGGTCAGCGCTGTGCTGGACGCGGCCATCAGCGCGGGGGCTAACGAGGTTTTTGGGGTCAATTTCGCTGTGGGCGACCCGATGGCGCTAGAGGCGCAGGCTACGGAACAGGCTATTGCCCGGGCCAACGAGAAGGCCCAGAATCTGGCCGCCCTGCATGGCCTGGAGGTGGGGCCGGTGGTCAGCGTCAGTGAGATCATCGGGACGGGGGGCGGCTACTATGATAGCATCGTGCAGCGTTTTGAGGCCCCGCAGGGCACAGGCGGCGCGGGAATGATGCCCGCTGTTCCCGGCGAGTTGTCCATCACCAAGCGCATTGAGGTGACGTATCTTGTCCGGTAGTGGGAGAGTAGCACAAGGCCGAGTCCTGAATGCCGACCCGGCCTTGTTGATACGCCCCTGTTAGTCGGTGGTTTCAGGCTGATGGCGCTTTGTCGAGCAGATAGGCCACGAGCGGCTGCCACTCGCGGAAATCGGGGATGATCAGGTCGGCGCCCGCCTGAATCAGCCGGTTGCGCTTCCAGGCGTCTATTCCGCAGCGAGTGGCCTCGTTGCTGGCGACGCCGATGGCGATGCCGCCCACCGCCTTGGCGTTCTCGATCTCCACATAGCCGTCTCCAAAGGCGGCGAACTCGCTGCCCTTCAGCCCATTCTCCCGGATGATGCGCTCGATGACCATTTTCTTGGAATAGTTCTGATAGTCGTCGATCGCGCCATAGACGCCCTGGAAGTAGCGGATCACTCCCAGCGCGGCTGCTTCATCCAGGACGTATTTTTCGTCTGTGCCTGAGGCAAGATAGCAGTGCACGCCGCGCGCGTGCAGGGCTTGCAGGAATTCGCGCGCGCCGGGGACCATCATATCGTCGGGGCGGGCGCGCCCCTCTTTCAACGCGGCCACCCGGTCTTTGATGCGCTCCCAAAGCAGGTCGAGGTAGCGATGTTTATAGTCCAGGGGGTCCAGGGGAGTGCCGCCGCGCTTGCGGATTTCCTCGGCGAGTTCGATCATCTGGTAGATGGTTTGCTTGCCGGTGAGTCGCTCCACAAACTCGGTAACGACGGCGGTGAGGTCGGCTCGCGATTCGCCGGTGTTCAGCTCTTGCAGGATGTCCACCATCATGGGGATCATCACTTGCTGCCAGCCCTCACGGATGAGGGAGATGGTTCCGTCGAAATCAAACAGGGCGTGGCGGATATGGCCACGTTCTATGCTGTCATGGATTATCTCGATCTGCGTACCAGTTAACACGTGCGCGTATCCTCCGTTGGTTGGGATATATCGGGCCGCCGCTCGAGGGAGACGGTAGGCGTCTGCCTGCTAGACCTCCGGCGGAACACTACGGTGTGGGCGCGGAGGGCAACATGCTGTCATTGTATGATAGGAAGGCGCACGGGGCAAGGCGCGCGAGGCCAGGCGTGCCATCTGCTTGGTTGACCATGGGTATGGTCCTGGCTATGATGGGGGCGTGTGAGGGCCGGAGGGCGTTGGCGCGATGCGCCTGCGTCACCGGAAGGCCCTGGATGCGACAACATGCTACACGTACCTTTTCATGGAGGCAACCATGTCCGAGTCTGTTGATAGGGAACTGGTATTATGGTATCGCCAGCCAGCCCGGCGGTGGGTGGAGGCGCTGCCCATCGGTAATGGGCGGCTGGGCGCGATGATCTTTGGCGGCCCAGAGCAGGAGCGGCTGCAACTGAACGAGGATACCCTGTGGTCGGGCTATCCCCACGATTATTCGAACCCGGAAGCGCGGGAATATCTGGACGAGGTGCGCCGGTTGATTTTCGCCGGGCAATATGCCGAGGCGGAGGCGCTGGCGGACGCGCACATGATGAGCGTGCCGTCACGCTTGCAGGCGTATCAGCCGTTGGGCGATCTGTGGCTGGATTTCCCCGGCCATGCAGAGGTGGCTGACTATACGCGGTCGCTTGATCTACAGGATGCCGTGGCGCGCGTAGAGTACTCGCGGGGCGAGGCTACTTTTCGGCGAGAGGTGTTTGCATCTGCCGTGGATCAGGTGATCGCTGTGCGCCTGATCTGTGATCGGCCAGGGCAGGTTGCTGTGCGGGCGGGGCTGACCAGTCCCCACCGCTCCGAGGTGGTTGCAGATGGCGATGCCGGGCTGATTCTGCGCGGGCAATGGATCGGTGATGGGCAGACGCGCGATCTGCTGGCGGGCGCAGAAGGGGCAGGTATTCGCTTCGAGGCGCGCCTGGCGGCCCAGGTTACTGGGGGGCGTGTGCGCGTCGAGGATGGGCGGCTGGTCGTCGAGGGGGCCGATGCTGTTACGCTGTTGCTGGTGGCGGCGACGAGCTACCGGGATTATCAGCATATTGACGGCGATCCGGCGGCGATCTGCGAGCAGCAGATGGGTGCAGCCCGCATCAAGACGTATGACGCTCTGCGGGCCGCGCATGTGGCGGACCACCGGCGCTATTTCGGGCGGGTATCGCTGGATTTGGGCCATACTGAGGCCGAGCAACTCCCCACAGACGAGCGGCTGGAGGCCCTGGCGCAAGGTGGCACCGACCCGCAGTTAGCCGCGCTGTATTTCCAGTTTGGCCGCTATCTGCTGCTGGCGAGTAGTCGTCCGGGGACGCAACCGGCCAACTTGCAGGGGATATGGAATGAGGCGACGGTGCCGCCGTGGGGCAGCAAGTGGACGACCAACATCAACACCGAGATGAACTACTGGCCTGCGGAGACGTGCAACCTGGCGGAATGCCACGAGGCGTTGCTGCGGATGCTGGAGGAGCGCGTCGCGCCAGGGCGCGAGGTGGCGCGCAAGCATTATGGTTGCCGAGGCTGGACGCTGCACCACAACACGGATGTGTGGGGGGCGACGGCCCCTGTGGATGGCGCAGGCTGGGGGGTGTGGCCGACGGGCGCGGCGTGGCTGTGCCAGCACTTCTGGGAGCACTATGCCTTTAGCGGCGATCTGGACTATTTGGCGCGGGCCTATCCCATTATGAAAGAGGCTGCGCTGTTCCTGCTGGACTATCTCGTTGAAGAGACGGAACACGGCTGGCTGGTGACCTGTCCGTCGGCTTCGCCGGAGAACCGTTTCCAGACGCCGGACGGGCAGAATGCGGGCCTATGTGCTGGGCCGACGATGGATCTGAGCATTATCTACGACCTGTTCACCCATTGTGTAGACGCGAGCCGTTTGCTGGGTGTGGACGTGGAGTTGCGTGTGCAGTGGGATGCTGCGCTGGGCCGCCTGGCGCCTTTGCAGGTGGGCAAACATGGGCAGTTGCAGGAATGGCTGCATGATTGGGACGAGCCAGAGCCAGGCCATCGGCATGTCTCGCATCTATTCGGGCTGCACCCTGGCAACCAGATCACGCTGCACGGGACGCCAGAGTGGGCGCGGGCGGCGCGGCGGTCGCTGGAGCGGCGGCTGGCCTACGGCGGCGGGCATACTGGCTGGAGCGCGGCGTGGATCGTGAACCTGTGGGCGCGCCTGGAGGAACCGGAAAAGGCCCATGCCATGCTGTTGCAGCTCTTGACCAAGAGCACTTTTCCCAATCTGTTCGACTCGCATCCGCCGCACCATTTCCAGATAGACGGCAATTTTGGCGGCACGGCGGGCATTGCCGAGATGCTGTTGCAGAGCCATGCTGGCGAGTTGCACCTGTTGCCTGCGCTGCCGACGGCCTGGCCGACGGGGCAGGTGCGGGGGCTGCGGGCGCGCGGGGGATTTGAGGTGGATATTGCCTGGCAGGATGGTCGGCTGCGCGAGGCGACGATACGCTCGCGGATAGGGGGCGCGTGCCGTGTGCGGGCGGCTTGTGCTGTCACCGTTTCGCAGGATGGCAGGCCGGTACGGGTGGAATTGCCCGACGTGAATGTCGTAGCGTTTGCGACAGAGGCGGGGCAGAGTTATCGCGTGACGGCGAGCGAGTGACGCGGTTGTGAGGCTGTACTCGTAGTAGCCGCAACAGGGCGCGGGGGCATTCGATGTTATGCTGAATGCCCCCGCGTCTGTGCATAGCGAGCCAGGTTTATTCGATGGCGATTTCCAGCCGATAGCTGACGGCCTGGTCTGCCGCCGAGACCTGGATCATATAGTCTTGCGTGGAGGGCAGCGTCCCCTCGAATACAAGCCCTTCGCCCATGCCGCTCTTGAACACGCTTCCATCTACGCCATAGATTACCAACTGGGCCGGGATGTCGGCGTTGTCGGGGACAAGCTCGACGCGCATCGTCTGGTTGGCGCTGGCCCCCAGGATATAGTGGCGCGTGCTGCGGGCCGCTACCTGTCCTTCGATGACCGCCGACGTGGCGTTCGGCTGGAAACGGATGCGTTCTGGGATAATCACGGTCAGCGCGTAATCCAGGGGGGCAGCGCTGGCCGAGATGGCAATGACATAATCCTGGGTAGACGGGAACGTGCCGCTGAAGGTAGGCGACAGGCTCATGCCGCTCTTGAGTACCGTACCGTCTGCGCCATAGATGACCATACGCACCTCGTTGCCGGGCACGTCGGCAGAGACGCGGAGCGATTGCCCGTTGTATGCACGCACCACGTAATGCCGCGTCTGGTGGGCGGCGAGGCTGCCCTTGACGGTGGCGAATGTGCCTCCCGGCTTGAAGGTGATGCGCTGTGGGATGGTAACGTTCAGCGTGTAGGGCATGCTACTCCCCGCCGATACCTCGAAAATATAGTCTTGGGTTGCGGGCAGCGTGCCGGTGAATCCGGGACCGTCCTGGTCTGCGCGCTTGAGCACGGACCCATCTGCGCCCAGCACGGCCAGGCGGGCGCTGGAAGATGGCGTCATCAGCTCTACCTGCATCAACTGACCAGCCATCGCCTGCAACACGTAACGTTGCACTCCATCCGCCGGGAAGGTGCCCTCGATGGAGGCTGACGTGCTCTGTGGCGCGAACGTGATGCGCGTGGCCGCGACAGTCGTTGCTGCGGGGGTCTTGGTTGGCGCAGAGGCACTGGGCGTCAGAGACGCGGTTTGCGTGGGCAGCAGCGTCGCGGGCGCTGTTTCTGATGGCGCAATGGTGGCCGTTGGCGGCAGCGCCGTCGCCGTCGCTGTGGCGGTGGGCGGCGGTAGAGTGGGCGTTGGCGGAACAGACGTGGGGGAGGCAGCGGCCTGCTCCACGCTGGTGGGCGTGATGGTTGGGGCAAGGGTTGGCGTTTGTGTGGCGTTGGTGGTGCCGGGCATATTGCAGGCGGCGAGCAGCGCCAGACTCATCGCAGCGCTAAGGATGGTTGCCATTCGCCGGTTTGGTGCGATTTTCATACGATATCCCTCCAATCAAAAGTATGCGGTAACCATGCAACAGGGTATGGCGGATTCTATCCGTGCCATTCCCCAATAGGTAGACGCTCGATCTGGGAACAAGTTCCAGGTCGAGCGTCCGTGTGGCTGTGTTGTGGCGGGTATCTGGGCCTGCAAGCTGTCGCTGCTTAACGTTTCCGCAAAGCCTCGGCCATGCGGTCAATGGCTTCTATCAACATGCTACGCGGGCAGCCAAAGCAGAATCGCGCAAAGCCTTCCCCGCCGGGGCCATAACCCGTTCCGTCGCTGAGCAGAACTCGCGCATGCTGGAGGAAGAATTGCCCTGGCCTGTCCCCCAAATCGGCCTCGCGGCAGTCGAGCCAGGCGAGATATGTGCCTTCTGGCTTGGCCATCTGGATGCCGGGGAGGTCGCGTGCGACGCGCTCGGCCAGCAGGTCGCGGTTCTCTTCCAGGTAACAGAGCAGCGCTTCCAGCCAGGGGCCGCCATCGCGATAGGCGGCCAGGCCAGCCACGTAGCTCAGAAGGCTCACGCCGGGGACCAACCCCTTGGTGGCGGAGGTAAAGCGGCGGCGCAGCTCGGGATTGGGGATAATGGCGACGGAGCAGTGCAGCCCCGCGATGTTGAACGTTTTGCTGGGCGCGATAAGCGTCACGGTGCGCGCCTCGATCTCGGGGGCAATAGATGCGATGGGGGTTTGCGGGTGGCCCCGGAAAACCAGATCCCCGTGAATCTCGTCGGAGCAGATGATCAGGTCATGGGCGAGGCAGATTTCGGCCATTCGGGTCAATTCCTGCCGGGTAAAGACGCGCCCCACCGGGTTGTGGGGATTACACAGCAGGAACAGGCGCGTGCGTGGCGTGATGCTGCGCTCGAAAATGTCCCAGTCCACGATGTAGCGGCCATCGGCCTGGCGGGTGAGCGGCATCAGCTCGCTGTCCAGTCCAGCGTGGCCGGGCGCGTAGAGGAATGGGCCATAGACTGGTGTTTGTATCAGTGCGGCCTCGCCTGGGGAGCCAAAGGCATGGCAGGCGAGGTTGAGGCCCGTGACCACGCCGGGCAGGAAGTACAGGGCATCGGGCGATACCTTCCAGCCATAGAGCCGTTCCAGGCGCTCAACGATAACCTCGTACAGCTCGGGCGGGGGCGTGGAATAGCCGAAAACGCCGTGCTCAACCCGCTCGTGCAGGGCGCGGATCACCGGCTCTGGCGAGCGAAAATCCATATCCGCCACCCACATGGGCAGCACGTCGTTCTCGCAGTGGTGCCACTTGACGCTATCGGTCCCTCGTCGTTCAATGAAGCGGTCAAAGTCACAAGGCATGTTTCACCCCCGGCTGGGTATGGTAGAATTCTGACCCTGTGGGCAATCCACAGGCCAGGGCGATTCTAGTCCTTTTCGGCGGATGGGGCAAACCCTGGCAGGGGGCGCAGTGAGGGCAGGGCGCGCCTGCATCTGGGGCCGCCCTGCCTACGACCATCATTTGCGCGTCTTGACTACCAGGCGATCAAAGCGGGCGTCACCCTCGCTGCAAAAGATGCCGAGCGCGCCCTGGCGGTGTTCGTAGAGTCTGGCAGACATAGCCAGCTCGTCGTTGACATACGCCACGAGGCAGGTTCCGTCCAGCAGCACGGTCAGGTTGATGGCGATGTTGGGCGAGGTGTTCAACGGACGCTCTAGCATGAACGGCTGATCGCCGGGACGCGGCCAGCGGTCGAGCACGAGGCGCTGATTGGCTGGCTCGATTCGCAACTGGTAGTTGTGTTCCAGCGAGTTGTCTGTGCGAAGCAGCAGGCCGCAGTTGGCTGTGCCCATGCCATAGGCGAAGGTAGCCTCGATGAGGCATTCGTCCGGCAGTTGGCCGAGGGTCATGGCGGAGAATCGTCCAACGGAAGCAGCGGTAATATCCTCTGCGCTCACGGACCACTTGCCCAGTACGAGCTGGGGAGTCAGATGGATTTGTTCTGTAAAGGGAGCCAGGACCGACTCTGGCGGGCGCACCTTGAGCGTATCGTCGGCCTGCTGGATCACCTCATGGACGACCAGGTTGCCGCCCCATTGCCACGCGCCGTCGTCCTTTTCGCCTGCGCGGGTAGCGAGCCAGCCGAACACATAGCGGCGCTCGCCGTCGCCAGCGGTCTTGGCGGCATAATAGGGCCGACCGTCGAAGGTGTCATTGGGCGGGGCCAGCCAGGGGCCGTCGAGCGTGCGGCTCATGCGATAGTGGGTGACAGAACGCTCGGAGAAGGTAGAGTAGACCAGATACCACCAGTCGCCGATGCGGAACAGGTCGGGGCATTCGTGGGTATAATAGAGATCGGGTGCCCAGAGCGGGTCGCGCACCTGCCAGTTGAGCAGGTCGGGGCTGGTGGCGAGGGCGATGCACCCCCGATGGCGGGGCGGGCCGGAAGCCCGGCGGGCGGCCAGGAGCATCCAATACTCGCCGGTTTCCTCATTCCAGAACACATACGGATCGCGCCAATCGTCCGGCTCGTAGCCTAGCTCGGTGGGCGCAAAGAAGAGGAATCCCTCGTCCTTGGTCCAGGTACGCAGGTCGGGGCTGGTGGCGTGCATGACCGCCTGGACGGGGCGACCTGTCCCCGCAAAGTGGCCGTTGTGTCCCGTGTAAAAGATGTGGAACGTGCCCTGGCGCTCGATGACCGAGCCGGTGAACACCCAGCGGTCCTGGTCATCGGGGCCGCCACGGGGCAGGGCCTCGCCCCAATCCTCGAAATGGACGAAATCGCGGGTGACTAGATGAAACCAAGGGGTTCCCTCGCCGTGACCTTCCGGGTCGCGGTAGTCCTTCAGGTAGAACAGGTGATAGTCGCCGTTCCAGTAAAAGGGGATGAAATCGGCGGCCACGCCATCCATAGGGCGGTAGAATATGCTCATACTGCCTCCTATTCCAAGTAAACCAGAGAGAAACGGTTGCAATGACGCCATCGTAGCACAGATTGAAGGGGGAACGCAAGGCGCACGCGGCGGCGGGTATGCAGCGGGCAGGATGGGCCGCCCAAGTGGAGCCTGTACCGCTGGCACATCATGAACCCCATCGCCTTTGAGCGCAACTCAGGCGGGTCACGTCGGCTCTAGCTGGCGTGACCCGCCTGTCTGTGTGCGATGCTTGCGGGCGCGAATCGCGCAGTTACACCTCTACCGTTTCCCCGGTGACCTGGATGTTTGTTTGCAGCACTCCGGTGTCTGCCAGGCCCATTGGCTGCCGACCGCCGACAGAGATGGTGAATTCCCCCGGCTCGACGAGGTAGCGGCCCTGCGCGTCCACCAGGGCGAACTGGCGAGGCGACAGGGTAAAGCGGACGGCCTGTCGCTCGCCGGGCGCGAGATGGATGCGGCGAAAGCCCTGCAACTGTCGGATGGGCACAGGGGCAGAGGCTTTGAGGTCGCTCAGGTAGAGCTGCACCACTTCATCACCGGCGCGTTGCCCCGTGTTCTCTACTTCTACGCTGACGGTCAGTTGTTCGCCAGCCGCGATAGAGGGTGCGCCGACTTGGAGGTTGTGATAGGCAAAGGTGGTATAGCTCAGACCGTAGCCAAAGGGATAGAGCGGCTTGCCACGGAAGTAGCGATAGGTATGGCCCTCCATGCGGTAGTCGTCAAAGGGGGGCAGGTCGTCCACAGACTGGTAAAAGGTGACGGGCAGCCGCCCGCCGGGGTTATAGTCGCCAAAGAGCACATCGGCGATGGCCGTGCCGCCCTCCTCGCCGGGGTACCACGCTTCGACGATGGCCGGGATGTGTTCTTGCGCCCACGCGATGCCCAGCGCGCTGCCGTTCATCAGGACGAGTACTACGGGCTTGCCCCATGCGAGCACGTCGCGGAGCAACTCTTCCTGGGGGCGCGGCAGTTTGATGTCGGTGCGGTCGCCTCCGGCAAAGCCTTCGATATGGACGGGCATTTCCTCCCCTTCCAGTTCGGCGGAGAGGCCCATCACCATCACCACGACGTCGGCCTTTTGGACGGCCTCTATCGTCTCGGCCTGCTCTTCAGGCTCTGGGACCGCCCACAGAAGCTGAATCTGGGGGTCCAGGCTGCCGTTGACGTAATCGAGGCGGAGGTCATACAACCGGCCCGCCTCCAGAACGACCTCTTGCATCTTGGTGATGGGGTGGTGGACGCCCTGGTACTCGGCAACTAGTTCGCCGTCCAGATACAGGTGAAAATCGCTCAAGCCGCGCGCGCCCAGCCGGTACGTGCCTGTGCTGGGGGGAATGAACGAGCCGGTCCAGCGCACGGCAAAGGCGTCGCCGATCTCACCGGTGAGGGGGGAGACGCCCTTCCAGTGGTGATTGACGAGGGGTTCCACTCCCTGGCGGACGGGTTCTCCCTCAAAGCGGGGGTTGTCATAGTAGGCGACGGTCAGGCCGGTCTGGTTGGCGTCGGCAAGGGTTGGCCGCAGGGCGAAAGATGGGACTGGCTCAACGGGCGGCACTCCCTCGGCGATGTAACACCCACGGGCGTGGTAGACCGTCGTCTCTTTGGACACCTTGCGGCGAATTCCCTCCAGGGGAGTTATGGCTGTGGAGGGCGTGCCGTTATAGTTGCCCACCAGCGCGGCCAGGTCGTCGGCGTTCGGGCCGATGACGGCGATAGCGCCCAGGTCTTTGCGGAGGGGCAGCAGGTTGTTCTCGTTCTTGAGCAGGACGATGGACTCGCGGGCGGCTTGCAGCGCCAGGGCGCGGTGTTCAGGCGCGTTGATGACGGTGGGCGGAATCTGCGCGTAAGGCACTTGATCGGGGGGATCAAACATCCCCAGCAGGAAGCGGGCAGTAAAGAGCCGCTTGACGCTGGTAGTGATTTCCTCTTCGGTGATCAGCCCTTCCGCTACGGCGTCGAGCAGGGCGGGATAAGTGGCTCCGCAGTTCAGGTCGCACCCCGCCTTGACTGCCAGGGAAGCTGCTTCGGCAGCGGTATCCACGACCTTGTGGGTACGATAGATGTCGCTGATTGCGCCGCAATCCGAGACGACATAGCCGCCAAAGCCCCATTTCCGTCGGAGGATCTGATCTAGCAGGGTGGGGCTGGCGCAGCAAGGCTCGCCGTTGACGCGGTTGTAAGCGCCCATAATCGAATAGGCTTTGCCCTCCACCATGCAGGCTTCAAAGGCGGGCAGGTAGGTGCCCCACAGATCGTGGGCATCTACCCGCGCGTCAAAGGTGTGACGGGTGGACTCGGGGCCGCTGTGGACAGCATAATGCTTGGGGGTGGCGACCAACTTCAGGTAGTGGGGGTCGTCACCTTGCAGGCCCCGCACAAAGGCCACGCCCATGTGCGCGGTGAGGGTGGGGCATTCGCCGTAGGTCTCCTGGCCGCGTCCCCAACGTGGATCGCGAAAGATATTGATATTGGGCGACCAGAAGGTTAGCCCGGCATAGATGGCGTGGATGCCGCGGCGCAGTGCTGCGTGATGCTTGGCGCGGGCCTCGTCCGAAATGACGGTGGCGACGCGATGCATCAGGTCGGGGTTCCAGGTGGCGGCCAGACCGATGGCCTGAGGAAAGACGGTGGCTATGCCAGCGCGCCCGACGCCGTGCAGGGATTCGTTCCACCAGTTGTAGGCGGGCACGCCCAGCCGCTCGATGGCCGGAGCGTCATAGACCATCTGCGAGATTTTTTCCTCCAGGGTCATACTGGAAACCAGAGCGTCTACGCGTTGCTCGACAGGGAGCGAGGTGTCTAGATAAATTGGTTTGTCATTCATGCTATTCCTCCCCGAATAGACTATCGTGGTTTGCCGGGCGACTGATCCGGCTCGTGTAGCGCCCGGCTCCAGGGGTTTTCGTTATTGTCGTCGGAGTGGAGGGTTTTGTCCAGTGGTGAGAATGGGCGGTTGAAGCCGCAGCAACCAATTGCATCGCCAGCTTGCTGGCGCGTCGCCCTTCGGCGACTGCAAATCAGCCCACCATCGTGGGCTGGGAAGCCAGTTACAGGGCGGGGCGCTCTGTGATATAATCGCGGTGGATGTGTGGCGGCGAGTGATATTGGTGCAAGGTAAAGGACGACGTTGAGCGATCAAGGGAGCGAACGGCGGCGGTTGGTGCTGGATACGAATGTGTTTGTGGCGGCGGGGTTTAACCCGCGCAGCCACTCGGCGGAGATCATTCGGCGCGCTCGGGAGGATAATTGGCAGGTGGTGTGGAACGAGGAGACGCGGCGAGAGACGCTCCGCCTGCTCAACCAGATTCCGCCGCTGTCGCGGGAGGAGTTTGCCGGGGTGTTTCGGGAGAAGAACCGATTTGTTGGCCCGGTGGACCCTGGTCAATTTCGATTCATCGAGGACCCGGATGACCGCAAGTATGCGGCGCTCGCAGAGGCCAGCGGGGCGACGCTGGTGACGAACGACGATCATTTGTTGTCCAAGCGCGGGCGGTTGGGCATACCGGTGATGACGCCGGGCGAGTTTTTGCGGAGTGTGGAAGCCCCTTCTCAGGTATAGATGCTATGCCAGATCAGGGGGGGGAGATAGTCGAGGTTGAGGGGTGTGATGGACCCAGTTTTGCGGATTGTGGAACGGAGCAACCAACGCGGGGGCCGTATGCTGTCGGTGGTGGATCTGTTGCGGGCGGAGACGCTGAACCGGCGGCAGGCGGCGTGGCTGCTGGCGCGGATTGAGCAGGGAGCTTCGTGGATGGTGGGGGCGCGGCCCGGCGGGGCAGGCAAAACCACCGTGATGAGCGCGCTGCTGGCGATGCTGCCTGCGGGCGAGCGGGTGCGCCTGACGAACCCTGGCAGCGGGTGGGAGATGAGCAGGCCGGGTGAGTGTATCGTGGCGTACGAGATCAGCCGGGGATACTATGACGCGTACATCTGGGGGGCAGACCTGGCGCATATGGCGGCGCTGGGCGCTTGCGGCTGCCGTCTGGTGACCAACCTGCACGCCGACACGCTGGTGGAGGCACGGGAGCAGATTGTGCGGGAGAATGGGGTTCCTGCGGAGGGGTTTGACGCCTTCGGGATGTTTCTCCCACTGGCAGTACGGAGGCGTGGCCTGGCGGTGGAGCGGGTCATCCCCGCCATTCATTATTACCGGGACGGGGGCTGGCAAGTGCTGGACGAGTCCGAGCCGCCGTCCGAGCGCGAAGAGCAGATTGACGCGTTTCTGGACGACTGCGCGCGGCGGGAACTGGTCACGGTGTGTGATGTGCGCAAGGCATGGCTGGAATGGCAGGTGGCCCACCCCATCGGCTAGTCGTTCGGGGGCGGGCCAGGTGGCTACGGTATGCAGCCGGGCAGACCCGCGCCAGCGTGGCGCGCCTGCTTACCAGCATGGCGCGCCTGCTTGAATGGCTAGTAGTCGGGGTCGGCAAGCTGGGCGGCCTCGGCGACGAACAGGCGCGCAAAGCCGGGGTATGGAGCCAGCGGGATGATGTCAAAGTCTATCAGCCCTTGCTGCACCAGGGGCAACGTTGCCAATACTTGACGGGCCTCTTCTTCGTCCTTGCATTCCAGGATCAGCACGGCCTGATGACGGTCTCCACGAAAGTACAGTTCGCGGATGATGCCCGCTTGATACAAGGCCCATGCCTGGGCTGCTTCGGCCCTCAGGTGGGGGCGCGTGGCCTCATCGGTGACCCCCGGCACGTCTTTTTCCATAGCCAGGATCTTCATGGCGCTCCTCCTTGTGGCGATGTGCCGCCGCAACCTGTAACGCTGTTACGCCTGCATCGTCAGGGTGGCTTTGTATAGACCCGGCTTGCGGGTTTCCAGGTCGTGGAATGCCTGAGCGACCTGGGACAGGTCGTAGGGAGTGACCAGTGGGGCGATGGTCAACTCACCCGATGCCAACAAATCTAGCCCCAAGCGCATGGCCTCCATCTTTTCGTCGTGGCGGCGCACATGGCCGTTGACTATATCAATGGCCTTGAAATTCCACTGCTGCATATTCACCGTGCGCTGGCCGCCCTGGGTCTGATGATAGCCGACGATGATTAGCCGCCCGTGCTGTTTCACCAGATCGCCGCAAAGGTCTAGCGCATCGGGCACGCCTGTCGCCTCGATGACGACATCGTACTCGCCCAGATCGGCGGCCACCCGCTGGCCCTCGACGCCTTGGGGGTCCACGGTGACATCCGCGCCGAGTGTGCGAGCCATCTCTCGCCGCCAGGGGATTGGCTCCAGGGCGCAAACATGCTCCGCACCCTGGCGGCGGGCCAGTTGCATGCAGATCAGTCCCATGAACCCGCACCCGACGACGGCCACCCGGTCACCGGGGCGCACCCCAAAGCGGCCCGCCGCGTGAACACAGCAGGCGACAGGCTCGCCCAGCGCCAGAGTGGGGTCCAGACCAGCAGGAACGGGCAGGCAGGCTCCGGGGGTGGTCAGGTAGTATGCAGAGTAGGTTCCTCCGAGGCTGGCGACCAGATCGCCCACGGCGAACCCTTGCGCGTCGGGGCCTAAGGCGTCCACAACGCCGATACCCTCATGGCCGAGCAGCGATTCGTGGTCCAGGCTGCCGCGCATACGGTAGTGGTACACGTCTCCCTCGCAGATGCCACAGGCCACGGTTCTGTTGCGTATTTGGCCGGGGCCGGGCGTGGGAACAGGCTGGTCGACAAGTTGAAAGCCGTCTCGTGTGAGGATGGCAGCAAGCATATTGGCAGGCTCCTTTCAATCCCCCGCGCCGAGCAGCCAGGGCGCTCGACGCGGGGAGATAGCACAGGGATGGTCAGCCTTGACGCTCTTTGCGTTCGAGTATGCCCAGCAGGTTCACGGCGATGCCGTCGGGCATGATGCCCGCGCCGCCATAGTTGCCGGAGACAGTGTTATGCGTATCGGCAAAGCAGCCATCCAGCAACCCCTGGCGATATAGCTCCAGGGAGTCTGGCAGGTTGTGGGGCAGCCATTTCCCGTCGGTATGATCGAGCATCCAGCGCAGGGCAGCGACGCTGACGCCCTCGTGGTAGCGATTCCAGTCGATTTCCGGGTCAATGCTGGCCCAGTCGATGTTGTATTGCAGCGATAGCGAAAAGGTTTCCAGCACTTCCCATTGGACATGGTCGCGCACCCAGTTGGCAAAGTACCAGTCGCTAGAGCAGAGGCAGGGCTTGGTGTTGTAGGCCATGGGCAGGCCCTCTGGCTCCCACAGGTGGGTGAAGGGGATGAGCGAGCGAATCCAATGGATGGCCTTGGCCTTGTAGCGCTCGTCGCCGAATGCGCGATAGCCGAGGTAATAGGCGACTGCTGCGTGACCGGCGGCCAGGAGGTTGGGGCTGTGGAGCGGCGTCTCCCAAAAGTCGCCTCCCTCCGGGCGCTGCATGGGCAGGCAGTAGTCCAGGGCCTTGCGAGCAGCGGCGGTGGCCTGTGCCGCCAGCGTCTGATCGCTGGTAGTCTCGGCCAGGGCGAGGAGTTGCATGGCGGGGAGGACGCACAAATCCAGGGCGGTATCCCCGGCGAGGCCCATTGGCTCCAGGAATGTGCGAGCCACCACAAAGTCATCTTTGACATAATGCCTACCATCGGGATCGAACGGGAAGGATCCATCCTCGCGCTGATAGGAAAGCAGCTTTTCCACGATCTGGCGCTGCTCTTCTGGCGATTCGTTTCCGCGCACGAGGCCGCGCCTGCCGCCGCGCTCTCCGCCGTGCTGTTTGCACCAGGCCACTTTTTCCGCGAGTGCCTGCGCCAGCGGCGAATCGGGATTGCGGGCGATATATGCTTCGGCAAAGTGGGGGACATGGGGGCGGATGGGGCCGCCATGCTGTGTCGTGCCAAAGCCCTGGCCCTCGTGCCACAGGTTGCTGTTATAGGCGGCGGCAATGCGATCAAGCGCCTCGGGAATGGGCCAGCGGGGTTGCGGCTCGGGCAGCCCATGGCGTTTGACCCACTCGATCACCACGTCGAGGCTGTCCCCGCCGTTTACCAGGAGCAGTTCTGCCTGAAAGTCGATGCGCTGCTTCAGGTGCAGTTCCAGGGGCGGCTCGGCGTAGACCTGGTTTTCCTCTGCCTCGGTGTGCGCTTCCGGGACCATCAGGCCCAGCAGGTGGTTATTACGCCGGTCTATGAAATTGGGCGAGGCGAAAACAGGTTGGGCGTGGTGCCGCGGATAGTTGAACCAGCCGGTCACGTCGCGGTTGGGGTTCCAGGCCAGGCCGATGCCCGTGCCGCCGTGGCTGATGGCCATGACCGGGATGCTGACCTTGTTGGGGTGGGGCACGACGCGCAGCGCCCAAGGGTCTTTGAACCAGTCGGTTCCGCTGGACCACTCGTCGCCGATCATCCACTCGACGCCGGGCAGGATGCCGTCGTCTTTGGCCGCGCCAAAGGTGCCCTCGCCCACCTTGATCCAGGGGCCGCGGACATAGCGAGCGTACTGGTTCGCCAGGGAGACCAGTTCGTAGGACAGAAGCAGAACCGGCTCGTTGGCGGGCAACGTAATGGTGACTGTGCCCTCCAGGCAAGGCTTTTCGAGAGGGTAGCCGATCCAGGGCGCGAAGGATGTGCCGCGCAGCAGCTCGGCGACGACAAGGGAGCGCACGTCCAGCACAAGGCGCTCGCCGAAATCTCCCGATTCCTGGCGGACCTCTTGGGCCTCAAGGCGCATGGGGATGTCCTGGTCGCGCACCATCAACTCGCCCAGGTGCTCGAGGATGGC
>JAAYXX010000585.1 GCA_012515695.1 Chloroflexota bacterium | reverse complement strand
GGTGTGCCATCCGTGGCCCATGTTTTTGATTCTAACGCGGGCTGATCTCGCGCAGATGCGTTTCCCGCAAGGCCAGCAGCGCCTCGGCGGGCTGCACGGGCCGCTTGCCGTTTAGCTGGCTCCAGGTCAGCGACAGGTCCAGCCTGGCCCGCGTGATGCCCAGGTGCAATAGCCGCAACCGCTCGGCGATATACTCCAGCCGGGCCTGGTGCAGCGCCTCCTCACGTTCGGCCTCCTCAGGGGATAGTTCCCCGTTGGCTGCCAACCGCTCCAACGCCTGGATGGCTTCGGTAACGGGGGCGCGCCCCGGCAGGAAGTACAGTTCATCCCGAAAGGTGTCCTCGCGGCTGCTGGGGAACTCGAGACTGTCCACGCAGATCAGGTACACGGCGTCCCATTCCAGGTCGCGCGCCTTGTAGATGGTGGTCACGGCCAACCGGCCCGGCTGGGGCGCATAGCCCGCGTCGGCCAGGGAGAGCGTGCTAAAGCTGTGCCAGGTTCCTAGAAGCTGGCGCAGCCGCTCGCCATAGCGGGGCAACCGCCAGGCGGGGTGCAGCCTCTTCATGGAACGCAGGTCGCGGGCCAATGTCTGGCAGATGGCCTTCTCCGCCCGCCGCTTGAACAGGTCGCCGCCGATCTTGGTGACGAGTTGGTCAATGGGCAGGTCGGTCAGATGCGTCCAGCGATTGACCAGGGTGGCGAACTGTTGGACGGAGGGCATGTCCTCTACCTGAAGCTGGAGCATGGGGGCGAGGCTTTCCCACAGGTCGAGCATACGCCGGGGGAACAACATGCTATAGACTGATGCTTCGGGCAGGGCGAGTTGTTGCAGGCCGGGTTCTTGCCGGACTCGGGAGGGCGCGTGCAGATAGCCGCCCTCTGTGAGCGCGGAATACAACTCGGCCAGATAGGCGATAGACGCGGGGTCGCTCAGATAATCGCAGGTAGCGGCCAACACGCGGGCCATGTTCTGCACCAGCGGCGTCGAGCGCATCAGGTCGTCATAGGGCACGGGGGAGGGCATCGCCTTCAGGGCTTCGACCACCCGCGCGCCCTGCCATTGCGCCGGGCAGAGAATGGCCGCCGTGCGGTCTGGGTGTCGCCGCATATAGTCCACCGCCCAGACTGCCACCGATGCTGCTTCGGTTTCTACGTCGGCAAAGGGCCGGGTGGCGATGTGGACGTGGGAATCGGCGTCTGTCGGCCATTCCTGCTCGGCCTGCGCGGCGGGGGAGGACCCGCTACGCGCAAGAAAGGCGAGCGGGCGCACGGCGGGTTCGGGATGCTGCTCGCTGGCCCACTGCACGAGATCATCGGACAGCGCGACCAACGAGGGGGCGACGTTGCGCGACGCGGGCGGGGCTACTTCCAGGACATCTGCTCGCTCGCAAAACCGGGCGAATTGCCGGGGGTCTGCCGTGGTGAATGTGCTGTTGACGGCCTGGTTGGGGTGGCCGAGGCGCACCCAGTTGCCACCATCGCCGACGAGTGCCTGAAGCAAACGCTCCTGAAGGGGTGAACTGGCCTGCGCTTCGTCTTCCAGCAGGTAGGGCCAACGCTGGCGCAAGGCCGCCGCCAGACTCGGTTGCTGCAAGGCGTCCAGGGCTTGCCACAGCAGATCGTCGAAATCCAGCGCGCGGCGAGCCTGGAGCGCGAGGGTATATTCGGCGTACAAGTCCAGGCCCAGCAGCAGAAATTCGGGCGGATGCGGTTGAGCCGCCGCCAGATTGCGCGCCTCGTCTGGCCCAAGCCGCAGGTGCTTGCAGTGCCGCGTGATCTGGCGGCCCAATTGGACCGTCTCCCGCTGCCAACGCGCTTCGGCCTGCTCGCGCTGTCGGATGCCTTCCATCGGCAAAAAGCTCTCCCACCACGGGCGGTGTGCGGCGATCCACCCTTCGGCCACCTGGCGCATGATGGTCTGCGCCTCGGATTCGTCAATCACGACCAGGTGATGCCGCCTGCCCTCTTGCTCGGCTTGCTGGCGGAGGATGCTGTGGGCCAACTGGTGGAGCGTGCAGACGTGGTACCCGGCCAAGGGCAGCCCCCGCTTGACCAACAGCCCCTCGATTTGCTGGGTCAGGTCGTCTATGGCGGGGCGGGGAGCCAGCAACAGCACTTCTGCCTGGGCGGCGATGTGGCCGTCGGCGATCAGCCGGGCGGCCAGCGATGCCAGGGGGTGCGGGTTGTTGCTCCCCACCCCGGCGGAAATCGCCAAGAGGCCGCCGGTATAGCTCGAGATTCGTGGCTCATCGGAGCCTGCATTGGCGCTACTATGCCGGTTTGTCATCATTGAATACCTATCAATAACGCACTATCAGTAAACAAACGCCGCGCCCAGGTTGGACAGGTCAGGCGGCGAAACGCTCGTAAAGCTGGTTTTCCAGCAGATATTGATACATCTCGGAGGCAAAGGTCTCGATCCAGTTGATGCCATCTCTTAGCAGCCGGTCCGTCAGCCAGACGATGCTCATGTCGGCCTTGTGGGCGTACTGGTTATAGCGGTGAATCTCGGCGCGCTCCACGTGCAGGTCGGACAGCGTAGCCAGCACGCCATACACGGCCACCTGGAAATCGTTGGCGTATTTGGCCGCGCTGCGGTTGCCCGTTTTGAACTCGTAGATGGTGGGGCGGTCATAGCAGTCGATAACGCCTACCAGATCGAGCCACGGGTACAGGTTAACGGTCAGCTTGAGTTCGGTTACCGGCTCGCGGAGAGGGACGCCCCCAAAGATATCGGGCAGGCGTCGGGTCTCGCAGATGTGCTGGTTCCACTGCTCGTGATAGTCGCGGCCCTCTGCCATCTGGGGGGTAACGACCCGCTGCAAGTGAAAGTAGGCGCGCACGGCCTCTTCCCACTCTCCCCTGGCCCACAAGGATAGCACCGAGTAGGAAGCCTGGAATTTACTCTTGTCCATCGTCGTCGGCCTCTTGTCTGGCAAAGGTGATACGACGGGGTCGTTCCCGCTCGATGATCCCCAGGGGCAACTCGCCGGTGGTTTTCAGGATGGCCTCCACGGCCTTGGTGTTTACGCTGCAACTGGAGCGATTGATGATCAGGTCCGGGTTGAGTTCGGGCAAGAGCTGCTCGTCCAGTTCGTATCTGGGGCCGAAGCAGCGATAGTGAACGGTCAGGTTATCGGCTTTGATGCAGGTAAAGTTGGGGTTCAGCCTGAGCGCCTCTTCTTCGAGGGTGCGGCGGGCCTGGTCAACCGCCCCGTTGATCGTCTCCTGAAGCTCCAGGAGCCTCAACAGGGCTTGCTCGCCATCAGGCCGGAGGAATATCTGCCCGCTATCCTGCACCAGTTGCTTCAGTTCGTCCAGGTCGACGGTGATCTTCACGCTTCATCTCTCAACTGCTCGCGTCGGCTGACGACGTACTCGGCATTTTCCTCTGTTGTTGGCATACATTCGGCTTGCGGGTCGGGTTCGGGCAGGTTCAGCCCACCGGCGGGGTCGGCCTGGGTCATTTCCTCGGTGGTGTACAGCCCACTGAGTTCCTGCGGGAAAGCCTTACGCAAGGCCAGCGCCTCGGCGACCTTGGCCAGCATCAGGTAGGGCATTCTGGACCACAGCCCCATGAGCTTGCCGTCTCGATCGCGCGGCGCATACTCGCTCCAGCGAGCCGAAGCGGTGACGGGCATCCGCTCGCCGGTGATTGGGTTGAGCCGATAGACTGTGACCGTCGCCTTGGTGGGGTATTCCTCGCTCTCGTCTTCCGGGATGAACAACGCGTCGTCCTGGCCGCCGTATAGCCCGCTGCGTTGCGCGATCAGGCGCATGCCGTCAATGGAAATCTGGATGGTCATGCGTTCGCGGCGCAGGCGCGAATCCCAACGGTACACGGCGTAAATCTGCCGGGAGAGGGGGTCAAGCTGCGTGCGCTTGCAGGCGCTCAGGAAGAGCAGCAGGTCATCAAACGGGCGGGGGTTGCCTCGGCTGTCCACGCCAAGGACATGGGTTCTGATCAACTCGACCCATGCGCGGGGGCTGGGCTGGTCCTCCGGGATGTACTTCATCAGGACGCTTTCCTGCTTTTCCGAGTCCAGCTTTTGGAGAACGGTGGCGGGGCCTCCTTGGGTGGCAGCGCCTCCTTGGGAGGCGGGGCCTTCCTGGTCGGATACGTCTTCGGGTGTGTAGCGCCTATTGCTCTGGGCCATGTTGAACCTTCCTTCTACAATCGCTACTATACTAACAATAGTCGAAAAAAGAATGCACCTCTATAGATAACAGCAGGACGCTATGGGATACGGCGGGCCGCCTGCCATCATTTTGGGGGTGCATTATAGCGAACAAATGTTCGCTTGTCAAATAACTGGTATAGCTATTTGACCTCCTGCGTGTCGCCGTCGTCATCGGCGGCGGTTGAGGGGGTGCGCTCCCGGGGCAGGCTCATGGAGGTCAGCTCGCTTGTCTGCTCCTCGGCGGGTGCTTGCGACTGGGCGGCCAGCTCTTGCTCGCGCTGCTGCCGCTCCACTATGGAAAGCATATGACCGAACAGGCGATACTCGTCCAGCCGACAGGAATTGACCAGCTTTTCCTCAAAGTAGGTCATGTCGGGGCAGCTATCGCACATATCGGCGCGGCCATCGGGGAGCAGGTCGGGGGCCTGGATGATGCCGATGCTCTGCACATAGATGGGCTTGAACAGGCGGCTGGGGTGGCGCACCAAGTCCGCCAGCCATCGTTTGCCTCCCTGGCGCACCAGATGGTCCCACGGCGCAAGCAGGAAAACCTTGGCCCCGATTCTGGCCTGGGAAAGATAGGCCAGGTATCTG
>JAAYXX010000584.1 GCA_012515695.1 Chloroflexota bacterium | reverse complement strand
GCCTTTGACGGTATAGGGGCCATAGACCACGCCGACTGTGGAAAAGAACCCGCCGCTTGTCTTCACGCTGGGCAATGCCCGGACTTGATCAAAGGAAAGCACCTTTTCCTGACCATCCCGGCCGACCAGGAGCAAGTCCCACTCCACTTGCTCACCCTGGTCGAATACCGCGAGTTGTTGTAGCAGCACAAACAGCGCACCGCCCAGCAACAGCAGTCCGACGATCAAGAGGAGCAGGATGCCGCGTATTTTGCCAGCGGTCTTGGCAAAGGATGAGATCTTCAACGCGCTGCCCTCCTCAACCTGGAGAAAGCGACCACGATCAACACCAGGCCAATGACTCCAATTGCCAGCACTCCCCAGAGCACAGGGGTCAGACCACCGGACGATTTGGAGCGTGATGCCTGGGGAGTAGTGGCAGCCTTGACTTGCGATGCCTGTTCAGCGGGTGTTGGCTGTGCGGCGGCTGCGGCTGCAGATGCCTCTTCCTGGGAATATATATGCAACTCGCTGATCCATTTCCCCGATAGCCCGTTGGTACTGGCCAGGCCCTGGTAGAAATGTTGATACTCTTCCTGAGGCAGGCAGACGCGCATATCGTCGTTGCCGAATACGTATTTGCCCTCTGCATTCGTCGTACCAGCCATGATGACCATCTGTATTGCAGAGTGAAAGCCCTCCACACCGGGGTAGCCAGTGCCATATTTCTCTCCGGTAGTGGAATCCTCTCCGTTGAACCAGGCCAGGACAACCCGCCCCTGTCTCTCCATCGGCTCATAGATATTCTCGTAGGCCAGTTCGGTGTGCCATCCATCCACCGCCACAAAGCGCACCTCGTCTCCGGGAACCATCCCGCCGACGAGATCGCACAGGTCGCGGGCGTCGGTGCCCTTTACAGCGCCCTTGTCTTTCAGGTTTTGCGTCTCGGACGGGTCCCACGGGTCGCCTTCGAATACTGGCCCCTGATGATAGTAGTGCGTCGTCCCATCGCCATACACAGGCAGGTTCTCTTCCATCCACTTGTAGGAGACCGTCTTTTCTTCAAGCACGGTCGTTCTGTCTGCGGCGTATCGGACGACGCGTATGGCAGATGTAGCTCCTGCCTCTTGCGCGTGGGTGGGGAGGCCGAAGCACATGGATGCTACCGTGCCAGCCACTAACAACAGTGCCAAGACCGCCGATGTTAACCTGTTCATTGCTTACCCTCTGCATGAGCTAGTCGAGCTTGATACTTGCGATACAACACGTACCCCCCGATGTTGAGGGATACGACGAACACAACGGCTATGATGAGCCAAAGATTATCCCCCAGACTCGCCAGCAGCCTGGGCTGCCCGCCAGTCTGTAAAACGACGGTTCTGACTTTGACGCCCAGCGTGACGTTATTGTCTGCATCGCGTAGAAAGGTCAGCTTGCCTTCATATGTTCCTTCGGGCACCTGGGCGTTACCGAGCAACTCGAACTCGAACTTTTGCCCCTGTTCCGAGCCGTCAACCTTTATAACAGATGGCCGCACCTCAAAAGGTAAGGACTCGGTGCCAACCCGGACTGTTGCATCGTGGCTGGACGTAACCCTCATGCTAAAGCGCTGGCTACCGTTGCTCTCTACCTCGAGGCTCAGAGACGGCGGCGCTACCTGAAAGCTACCCGCAGGATAGACCGGATGCTGCGTTCCCGCGTCTGGCTCAATGGTCACGGTCTCGTACACGCTGCCAAAAGGGTAGACCTGCTCGACCCGGCGATTATCGTCCGAGATGCGCGCCACCTGGATCATCTCGATGGTCACCACCTGTCTATCCACCGTAACCCTGGCATAGCCGAGCGTCTTGGATAGTCGGTTCTGGAGTCCGGCGGGAGCATCGGCGCTCAAATCGCTCAACGCGCCTCCGCCAGTGCCCACCACCAGGTGCTGTATCCCTTGAACCAGATAGCGCTCGTAGGCATGTGTATGGCCGCTGAATATGGCAGTCACGCCGGCGCGTGCAAAGGCATCGCCCCATGCCGTAGTTGATCGCTCCCAGCCGCCATAGTTCCTGGAATCCGAACTGAAAGCAGGGTGATGGTAAAAGACGAAATCCCATTTGGCCGGGGGGCGCAGCGCCTCCTCAAGCCAAAGGCCCTGAGCGTTGAGATCCGCCCAGCTATTAGTGTCCAGCACGGTAAACCGCGCATCACCGGCGTGAAAGCTATAGTGGGAGGGCATGCCGAATAGTTCGGAATAGGTCGGGGAGTTGTTCTCGTGGTTGCCCATGACGGTATACAGGGTATTGCGCCCCAGCATCTCTCTCGCCGCCTCAAAGAACATATCCCAACCGGCCATGTCCTCTGGGTCGTAGGTCAGGTCGCCGAGGTGCATGACAAACGCCAGGTCTTGTTCCTGGGCGATATAGTCGGCGACAAGCTTGTGCCGCTCCATCTGGGTGAACCAGGGGGTCTGCTCTTGGGAGTCGCCGTAGACGACAAACGAAAAGGGGGCGTCGCCGAGCGTCCTGAAGCGATAGTCCTGACTCGGCGCTCCGTTTTCTTGAAGCCAGGATGCGGCGTCGCCAGCCAGTCCTTCTTGCAGGCTGGCCTGACTCACATCAGCATCCACGATCCAGACGCGATAGGCGTATGTGGTTTCGGGTTGCAGGTCGTTCAGTGTGACGTGATGGAACGGGCGCAGCGCGCTATCCACGGCGAGTTCGGTATAGCTGCCGTGCAGCCGCAGGTGTTCCTCAGGGGCGTACTGCACGATCCCCCAGGTAGGCTCGGCTGTCTTCCAGTGGATGACCCTGTCCTGGGTGACGGTGCCGGTACAATAGGGATCCCAAAGGATGCTGGCGGTCTCGGCTCTAACATGAATTGCGGCTGTCTGCCATAGGCCAATAATGACCATCGCTACTGTGACGATGGCCGTTTTCAGCCTGCCGTTCAATCCGCCGCCTCCGCCCAGAAGACAAACAGCGCCTCCTGTTTGCCCGGCTCAATCCAATCCGGGGGCACTCTTAGCTGGGTATCCACGGTTTGCGTCTGCCCCTTATCAATCCAGGCGATCACCCCGGTGTCTGGATAGGCCGTCCCATTCACATACAGGGATTGCTCATAAAAGCTCTGGGCAATAGCGCCGTTTCCCTGCACTTCGAGAGTCACCGACACGTCGCGGCTGCCGATGTTGGTGATGTCCACATCTACAACGGCGGAATCCGTGCCCGGTTCGATCTCCCCATAGTCGACAGAGCTTCTGTTCAAGGAAATCCCCACCGTTGGCAGCACAACCGTGGCGCTGACGTTCATAGACGCGCTGTTGCGCTCCTGGCCGCCTGGGGAACTGCTAGAGTAGATGGCAATCGTGCCGACGTTCTTGATCGTATATCCATTCGACGATGGGTAGATGTCATAATAGTGCCATCTATTTTCGGGCATCGTCCTTTGCATGTCCAGGTTGCCGAACACATACTGACCGGCGGAATTGGTGGTCTCGGCAAAAAAGGCGAGCATCATGCCATCTTCCCAGGTGGGCACGTGGCCGTACCCTTTGGCATACCAACTGACGACTATTTTGCCTTGCTCGGGAGTTGGGTGATACACGTTGGCATAGTCGAATGTCTTGCTGAACCCGTCAATGGCCATAACGCGCACGGTGTCGCCAGGAGCCATGCCACCAACAAGCTCGCAAAGGTCCCTGAGATCGGTGCCCTTGAGCGCCCCCTTGGCCTTGAGGTTCAACGTTTCCGTTGGATCCCAAAAGTTGGCGGGGTCAAAAGTCGGCCCCTGGTGATAGAACTCTCTGATGCCGTCTCCCTGGACGGGTAGCGAGGACTGCATCGTGGCATAGTCGATGGTCCTCTCGTCTATAATCGTGGTGCCATCGGGCTGGTACTTGACGACGCGAATTGAGGTGGTTCCGGCCGCTGCGACGGGAGACGCAGGAATCAACACTACCGAAAACCAGAGTGCCAGCACGAGAAATAGCCTTAGTGGTTTCGTGTGCATGACTTGCTCCTGAATCTTGCAGACCGGTGACACTCCAAGATGGCATTGCCGATGTAATCTATCGTGGCTATCATCCGCCCACAGAACTTTCTACCTCCAGGGGGCGTTCCCATACCCCATGGAGGAGTCTTGTTGTTGCAGAAGGCTTGTTGTGGGGATGGCGCTTTGGACCGCCTGCCACCCCCACGGCTGCGTGTGCGTACTACTGCTGAACCAACGGGATGTACACCGAGTATTGCTCGGATTCAGGCAGGTTGAGCAACTCGATCTTGGCGATCTGACCCACCTTTTGACCGCCCGAAACCAGACCGCTGCCCACCAACCGAAGCGGGTATCTATCTTCTGGCAACGGACCGTCATCCAGGAAGCACGCAACGATGATGTCGTCGTTACGGGCGATATCGGCGCTGTTAAAGGTGTAGCTGTAACTGTCAATCGCAGTCACCTTGACCTGGTAGCCCTGGGCTGCCAGATTGTCGTTGAAGGCGTTGGGGCCGTGGTCATTGTCGTCGTCAACATAGCCAACGAGCAGCCAGAGCGGCAGTCCCTCCCAGGTGCCATTCGAGTCCGTATAGGTGGCACTGTGGTTATTGGTGGGGCAGTAGACCGCGCTTTCAAACTCGGCTTGTGTCATGGTATAGTCGGTGGCGCCTGTGAGTTGGAGCGTCCACGTCTCGATATCCGGGATGTTGTGCAGGTGGATGCTGGCGATCTGGCCCACTCTTTGCGAACCTGACGTGAGACCATCGCCTACGAGTCGGAGCGGATAGTGAGACTCGGACAGAGGCTCCCCGTTCACCTTGTTAGCCACGATAAAGTCGGAAGAGCGAGCGATGACCTGGCTTTCGAAGAATTGTTTATAGCCGTCCGCTGCTCTCACTTCGACGTCATAGCCCGTGCGCGCCAAAGCGTCATTGAAAGAACCGATGCCGTGTATGATCTCGTCGTCAGCGAGTCCCACCAGGTACCAGAGTGGCAGGCCGCTCCACACGTTGCCGCTGCTATCCGTCCACTCGGCCGTTTCATGGCAGGCGAGCGCGTTCTCGAACCAACTCTGCCCCACGGTCTGGGTAATGGCGCCGGTGACCTCAAGGGACCACGATGTTGGCGCCTGCTTGTACACGTTGATTTCGCTGATAGTCTTGATCGCCAGCCCATTCGCTGAAGCATAGGTGATCGGGCCGTCGTAGAAATAGTGCCAGTTAGCCTCTGGCAGGGTGGAGCGCATGTCATCGTGTCCGAAAACGTGTTGACCGGCGGCATTGGTGGTCTCGGCCATAAAGACGAGCTGCATGCCATCCCCAAAAGTGGGGACATAGGCTCCATCGGGGTACAGGGGCGTGCCGTCGCCAGCATTCTTGGTATACCAGGCAACAACCATCTTGCCCTGTTGGGGCTGGGGGTTGTAGATATTGGCATACTGGAACTTTTCGCCATAGCCGTCAATGGCCTTGATCTCGATCTGGTCGCCATCGGCAGCACCACCGACCAACTCGACCAGGTCCTTGATGTCGGTCCCCTTGACAGCGCCCTTGTTCTTGAGGTTAACGGTCTCATCCGGGTCCCAGATGTTGTCCGGGTCGAATGTGGGGCCCTGGTAGTAATACTGCGTGACGCCGTCCCCTTGTACGGGCAGTTGCGCTTCCATCTCCTCATAGGTCAGGGTTTCTTGCGCGAGGATGGTCGTGCCGTCGACGTCGTACTTGGTGACGGTGATCGCTGTCGTTCCGCCCGCAGTCACTTCCGGCTTTGCCGAGACTATGCCAGGACACAAGCCGAGGATCAGTGCAAGAGACAAAAGTACTACGAATAATCTGGTCTTGGTCATACTTGGGGGATCCTTTCTTGAGATTGTGTCGGCTTGACTGTACACGGTACATCACTGGCGCTGGATACACCTGGTTTGCTTGATGTCCCAACAAAGTGGATTTCCACGCACCAGATAACGCCGCGTGTCAGTCAATGAGTAGATTGATCGGCTGCTATACTTGTTACCTCCTTCTTTGACCAGCTACGGGCAAGCGCTAGAACCGAGGCTCCTGCCACCGCTAATAGACGATGGCAAGGAGCCGAACCCTGCTCGTTGGACTGCTTCACGGTTGCGAGGGGTAGGGCACGCTAGAGATAGCGAACCCTGCCGGTCTCGGTGGTGTCATATCCTCCCATCTTGTCGATTACCGCGCGGTATTCATCGCTGGACATGGTCTTGAGCAAGGGGAGGAAGGCTTTGCGCCGGTGGTTCGCTCTCGGCATGACGAATTCGTACCGCTCGCGAAACAGCGGCAAGAACTCGAGACCACATCCGCGGGCGGCTGCTGCGATGCCAAGAGCCACGTCCGCTTCCCCCTGCGCGACACACAAGGCGGCAGCCATGTGCGTGTCGACCTCCCGGT
>JAAYXX010000583.1 GCA_012515695.1 Chloroflexota bacterium | reverse complement strand
GTCAATCGCGCCGGGCTTGCAGGCATCCACGCAGCGATAGCACTCGGAGCAGACCCCGCAGGCCAGACAGCGCCCCGCCTCGATTAGCGCCTGCTCCTCCGTATAGCCCAGGCTCACCTCGTCGAAATCGCGCACCCGCTCATCCACAGGCCGCTCGGCCATGCGCGCCCGTGGTTGCAGCGCGACTTTGCCCTCAGCCAGTTGCCGGGCGACCTCGCTGCGGTCCAGTTCTACCACGCGCTCTGGGTCCACGCGGGGCAAAAGCTCCTTTTCCTCGCCAGACAGGTAGCGGTGGATAGACTCGGCGGCCTTGTGGCCCATGCCGATGGCCTCCACGGCGCTGCGCGGGCCGGTAGCCGCGTCGCCCGCCGCAAAGACACCGGCGCGGCTGGTGACCAGCGACGCCTCGTCAAACGCCAGCGTGCCCCGCCGCGTCACCTGTACGTCGCCGGGCAGGAATTCCAGATCGGGGGTCTGGCCGATAGCCATGATGACCGTGTCGGCCTCTACAACATAGTTGGACCCCTCAATGGGGATGGGGCTGCGGCGGCCACTGGCGTCCGGCTCGCCCAGACGCATCCGCACCAGCTCGACGCCTGTCACCTTTTCCCCGTCGCCCAAAATACGCACCGGGTTGGTCAGCAGGTTTAGCTCGACCCCTTCCGCCTCGGCCTCGTCCACCTCAAAGGCGTAAGCGGGCATCTCGGCGCGAGAGCGGCGGTAGACGATGGTTACATCAGCGCCCAGACGGCGCGAGCAGCGGGCCGCGTCGACGGCGGTGTTGCCGCCACCCACCACGACCACACGACGGCCCACGTTGGGCCGCTCGCCGGAATTGACGCGGTACAGGTAGTCAATGGCAGAGTAAACACCTTGCAGTTGCTCGCCCTCGATCCGCATACCGGGGGCCTGATGCGCGCCCACACTGAGCAATACCGCCTGATATTGCTGTTGCAGCGCGTCCAGGTCGTTGACGGGCGTGTTGGTCAAAATGGTAACGCCCAGATCGGTGATCCGCTTGATCTCCTGGTCGAGCACGGCTTGCGGCAGGCGGTAATCGGGGATGCCATAGCGCAACATGCCGCCCGCCTTGGGCTTGGCCTCATAGACGGTGACCCGATAACCCAGCTTTGCCAGGTCTTGCGCGGCGGTCAGGCCACTCGGCCCGGCCCCCACAATCGCCACCTGCTGCTCGCGGGTAATGGGCGCAGCCTGCACGGGCTGGTCGCCATGTTCGGCAGCCCAGTCGGCCATAAATCGCTTCAGCGACGCGATAGAGACGGGTTCTTCCCCCAACAGTTGACGGCTGCACGCCGTCTCGCAGGGGTGATAGCAGACCCGTCCGCAGACGGAGGTAAAGGGATTGACCTGTCGGCTCAGTTCCAGGGCTTCGGCGTAACGTCCCTCGGCAATCAGGGCGATATAGCCCTGGGCGCTGGTCCCCGTAGGGCAGGCCGCCTTGCAGGGAGAAGTGCCCCGCTTGTCAATGGCGAACACGTTGGGCACTGCCTGCGGGTAGGGGCGATAGATGGCCTTGCGCGGGGCCATGTT
>JAAYXX010000582.1 GCA_012515695.1 Chloroflexota bacterium | reverse complement strand
GAAGTGTTGCTCGTGCTGGAGGGGGAAGGGGAAGCGTGGGTTGACGGCGACACGGCTGCTTTCAAAAAGGGCGATGTCGTGCTGTTCCCTGCCAATTCGAAGCACATGGTACGCAATACCGGCTCTGGCCCGTTGATTGCGGCGGCCATCTTTGCGCCGCCCACCACCGCCGAATCGTACGTGTTCTACGATGAGGGCGAAGGCGGATTCTAGGGGCGCAGGCGGAATGGATCGGGCGCATGTTCCACGGAGCATGCGCCCGATTTGCTTTGCGTTCAGGCTGGGCGCGGGGCCTCAGGGTTTGAGCAATACCTTCATGGCCCCGTCTCGTCGCTGAAAGGCCTCCAACGCTTTGGCAAAGTCTCGCAGGGGGAAAGTGTGGGTAATCAGTGGACGAATGCTGATCTGCCCGTTGGCTAATAGGGGCAGCACTTCCACACAAGTCCCGCGATTGGCTCGCACCCCGTGCAGGCTAATCTCTTCCAGTACCAGCTTTTGGATCGGCAGCGTCCCCGCCTGCAAGGGGATACCGATAACCGAAATGTTCCCCCCTTTGTGGCACATTTCCACGGCTTGCGCCAGCGCCGTAGGTGTCCCCGCGCACTCGATTACTACCTGTGGGCCGCCCTCGGTCAACCGGCGCACCTCTGCGACGGGGTCAACTGCCGAATAGTCCACCGTCTCGGCTCCCAGCCTCGCCGCCATCGCCAGCCGGTCACCGCGTCCTACCATCAACAGCCGACCTGCGCCGACAGCGCGGGCACATTGCAGCACGAGCAGCCCCATCGGCCCTGGCCCCAGGATAGCCACCGTGTCACCAGGCCCCACCTGCGCGCGTTTGACCGTGTGCAGGGCGATGGAAGCCGGGTCCATGCCTGCCGCTTCTTCCAGGGAGAGCGTCGGGGGCAGCTTGAATACGCTCCTGACCGAATGGACCACGTATTGGGCATAGGCCCCTTGCGAATAGTGACCATATTGGCGGTGGCCCAGCTCCTCGTGTCCGTAATTCTCGCAGAGGTTGTAGCGCCCGCTCGCGCACATGCGGCAATAACCACACCCGCAATGGCTCGTTCCCGCTACCCGGTCGCCTATGCGCCAGCCTAGCTCCGCCGCGCCTTTGCCCAGTTGGACGACTATGCCTGCCCACTCGTGGCCGGGGATGAAAGGGTAGGTGCGCGGCCAAAAGCCGGGATAATCACCGTGGATAATGTGCGGGTCGGTTCCACAAATGAACACTGCCTCGACGCGGCAAAGCACTTCGTAAGGTCCAGGGTGGGGCGTTGGAACCCGCTCTATGGCGAACTGTTGCGGCCCACGGAGGACCACCGCATCCATTTCTGGCTCGATGCTTCCTTCCCGCGCTTGACTGGTCATGTGTATCCCCTTCCTGGCTCTCTGCCTGGATATCGCACTCGATAGGCCCTATCTCGGCTTGGGGCTGGGGCGTCTTGCAAAAGATGGCCCCGAGGGGCAGTACACCATCGTCCTCGGGGCCACCGTGAAGAACCGGGTCTAGCGCTAACCAGACAGGTATTTGGCAAATGCTTGCTGCGCGTACGCGATACTCTGGCGGATGGTATCTCTGGGCACCTCAAGGGTCAGCACGAGTTCGTTACCGAGCGGCCCTTGCTCCGCTAACAGGGGCAAAATCCCGGCAAAATCCACGTGCCCCTCGCCCAGCACACAGTCGCGCAGCGCCAGCAGCCCCTTCATCGGCAAGCCCCGGTTGCCGGGTTCCGATTCGACCACCTCATCCTTGATGTGGGTGGCTACGGTATAGCGAGCCAGTGCTTGCGCGGCTGCCAATGGCTCCTCGATGACTGTGTAGGTGTTTCCGGTGTCGAGCTTGGCCCCCAGGCCGGAACTGCCCACTCGTTCCAGGACGCTGGCCAGTTCATAGCCACGATAGTCCGCGTGGTTCTCGATGGCCAGAATCACCCCGCCCGCCTCTGCCACTGGCGCGAGCCGGGCTAACGCTGCCGCCAGCCGGTCGAGTTGCTCGTCCAAAGGAGGTTCCTTCAACCAGCGCCCGCCGTGGAGGCGAGAGCCGGTCCCGATAACCTTCACCCCCAGCGGCCGATAGACGTTCTCGACCAGATAGGCGAACCTCTCGGTGGGCTGTTTGTCAGCATTCCCAATATAATCATCGCCGAACCCCAACTCGATGCGGATTCCATAGCGATCCATCAACTCCCCGACGCGATCCACCGCGCCAGGCTCGTGCCAATCAGGCCCCCACAGTTCCAGATAAGGCACGCCCAGATGGTGGGCAGCCTTGAACTGGGCCTCCACGCGTTTCTCTGCGGGGATATCTCGCCCTACCAGTTGCGCTCCGATTACGCCGATATACATGGTTGGTCGCTCCTTGTTGTCAGTCCAGGATACTCCAGTGTTCCTTGGGCAATCTAGATCTCTCCCGCCTCGACCATAGCGATTAAGGGATTGTCGAAAACCTTCAGGGGCAGGTTTACGCGGCCCCGCCGACGGGCGGACTCGTAGATGGCCATGAGCACTTCGGTGTCGGCGCGCGCGCTGGACCCACAGAGCAGGTGGTCGCCGCCCTCTTCGATCCATCGGATCAGTTCCGCAATCTCGCGGGCGATGGCGTTGGGGGGATTTTCGATCAGGTGCACTTCCCATTCCTTCTCGCCGCTGCGCCGGATGCGCCACCCGGAAGGAGGGCCGCCGCGTTCGGGGTCGCCGTCTACCTCAATGCGCCCTTCCGTGCCCTCCAACGTGACGAACCAGTGCCGCCGCCAGGGAGTACTGCCGCCCAGCGTTATCTCGCCCTGTTCCATCAGGCCCCGCACGCCATTGGCAAACTCGAAACGGCCCACAGCCGCCTGTTCTGCCTCGTGCCCGTACACTTTGGTGGAGAACCCTATTCTTCCCCACTTTTGCCGCTGAATCTGGCCCATCACCCACTTGATGGGCTGGTCATCGGCAAAGAATCGCAACAGGTCAATGGTGTGCGTGCCACAGGTGAGCAGGTCGCCGCCACTGGAGCCATACACTGCCACCAGTTCCCCGATCTCGCCGCGCTTGAGCGCCTCCTTGGCTTCTACATATCGCTGGTCAAAGCGCCGTTGGTGGCCGACGATGAGCTTGACGTTGTGGAGGTCGCAGGCTTCTAGCATCTGGTCGACCTCGCCAAGGTTGAGGGCCATTGGTTTCTCGCAGACGATCCCTTTGGGCGAATGCTCGGCTGCGGCGATGACCATTTCCGCGTGTAGCGGCGGCCAGGTGCAGACGCTCACGAGGTCCAGGTTCTCCTTGTCTAGCATCTCACGATAATCTTTGTACATGGTGAGACCTGGAAAGCTTGTCTTGAACTTGGATTGCTGGGAGGCATCGGGGTCGGCCCCAGCTACCAATTGCGTGGCGGGCACTTTTGCATAGCCTCGCGCATGGGCGCGCGCAATTCCTCCACATCCTATGATGCCGACACGATACGTTGTGCTGGACATGAACCCTCCTGTAAAAGCTCGTTCGCAAAGGCCCAGAAAGGGCAAATATCGCTCGCTTTGAGCAGAACCTCCTTGTGTATGCGGTGGCAGCCATAGAGGATGCCCCGGACCTGGCATACTCGACTATATCTTAGCGCAGATACTGCCGGGATGACCTGCCATCTTGATGACATTGTAGTGTCATCAACGACTCCTGGGAGCAGCAAGTGCGGCTTTCTGCCCAGCCAAGCAAGGCATGCCCCTGTGTTGCAGGGTAGGGGCATGCCTTGATAATTGCCTGTCGCTCTCGTCCGGGTGGTGCGCGCTACCTTTGCAGAATTGGCGCTTCCCGGAAAAGAGGGGTTCCTTCATCAGAAACGGCTTCCAGGGTACGCAAGAGTCGGGGGCGGTCTACGGGCTTTTGCAGAAAAGCATCGGCTCCGAGAGAGAGGGCCAGTTCGGGGTCGTCTATAACAGAGCACACAATAATCCGCGGACGACGGTGGCCGAGCTTGCAGGCTGCTTCGATGAATTCCCATCCATCATGATCAGGCATCATGATGTCCACCAGCACGATGTCTGGGTGAGCGTCATGGAGAACAGCCAGCGCCTTATCAAAACTGTTAGCGCTGAACACTCGATATGGAGAATGCCGCAAATATCGGGTCAGCAGGGCGAGCATTCCCTCGTTGTCGTCAACCAACAAGACGGCGCTCCGCTGGCTCAGGGGCAGGGAGACAAGAAACGTCTTTTTCCCGGCGTGCTCCCTTTCCAGACACTCGACATTCAAGAGCTGAAACAACTGCGTAGCGATGGCATGGGGACCATCTGGCGGGAGGGATTGATCAGAATGTTGTGCAACATACGTGACAGCAAGGTGGGCTGTATCCCTGTTGCCAATGAGTTTGACAGCAATGCGCGTTCCCTGATGAGCCTTGACCACATAGCTCAAGAGGTTCAAGAGAGCCTGGCGCAACATGACGCGGTTGATAGTTACTTGCAGGTCAGGCTGGGTGACTGTCAGCCGAATGTCGATGTCCTTGTTGCTGGCTAGTTGCTGAATACTGGCCGCCACGTCCTTCACCAGGTCGCAGAGGTTGACCTTTTTGGAAGGACCGGCGGTAAGGCGCGCTATTTCCTCGTGGATTTGCTGGTCGTTCTGGTGCCCTGGCTCGGATTCGCCAACCAGACTGCTCTCCATCAGTATTTGCGCCAAAGCCTCCACCGACGAGCGCAGTTCGCGATACGCCTGACGCTCGCTGATGTTGAGCGCCGGGGCGATTCTGTGGATAGGCTGCCTGCCGATATAGTGACGGCACAGAATTTCATAGGGACGGGCCTCCGGGGAATGGGAGGGCAAGTTAGCAGGGGGGTGCAAGGACTCGATCGCTGCGCGTAGAACATGACGCAGGGCCTGGCCACAACCTACAACAGCGTCCGGCGTCTGCCTGGTGACCCATCTGGCCAGGGGGTGTGTCTCCAGGTATGCGGTGTTGTGCCAATGCAGGAGCACAGCTCGCAAGTCGGCGATTAACCCAGCGGTCATCCATGCCTCCTCGTCATCAATCTGAGTTGGATTAGCACGCGATGCCTGCAGGAAAGCCTATTCACATAATAACAGCCGAGCGAGATAGTGTCAAGGTATTTTTGCTGAATCTATGGAGATTTTAGCCCCTGGACCTCCGATTACCTTATCAGGTAGCCTGTATTGCAACTGGGCGGAGGGAGATCGCGTCCTGCTGGCTCGACTGTTCTACTATGGAATAAATGTTCCCGCTCCCGCATCAGGCGATGGGAGTGCCAGGCATTATCGCGTTGAAGCATGCAGGCTACGGGCCTGGCCCGCAGCCCTGATCCCGACCCGTCAGATGTTGCGTTCGACCAGCCCCCGCCGAGATCGCGGCGGGCGCTATGATTTGAGGGCGGCGTTGTTCAGAGCGCGTGCCGCATTTTGCGGGTCGCATGCTGCGTGTCGCATACTGCGGGTCGCATGCTGCGTGTCGCATGCTGCGTGTCGCATGCTGCGTGTCGCATTTTGCGGGTCGCATGCTGAACAAAAGCCATCTAGTTCCCTCTGTTCAGCCAGGTTGCCTTGTCGCCCAGAAGGCTCGCCAGATACCGCTTGCTCATGGCGGCTGCTTCTCGCGGCGGACGGGGAGCGCTGCGCGTGCCATCCAGTTCGACCATGACCCACCCCTGAAAGTTCACTTCTTCCAGAGTAGCCATGATGCGTGGTATATCCACCACACCGCTCCCAATAGGCTCGTACCCTACATAGCCCGTTTCCCTGCCTCCGCCATAGTCCTTGAGGTGTACGTGGCGAATGAGCGTTTTGTAGGTCTCCAATGTATCCGCTGCATCGGCGCCACCCTTCTGGATCTGGCCCGTATCTGGGGCAAATCCCACCAGATCGGGGTCTACTGCCATGAGTACGGCGTCGATCTCGGCGCGAGTCTCGATGAGTGTGCCCGTGTGCGGGTGAATGGCGGTGAACAGCCCGAATTCCTTGGCCCGACGCCCGATTTCGTTCAAGACCTGGGCCATTGCCGGGTACTCGGTGTAGGGTTGCTCCTTGCGACCCCCTGCCTGCAGGACAATCGTGCTGACCCCCAGCCCACGCGCTGCTTTGGCCCAACGCATGATCTGCTCAATGTCGGCCTCTGCATCGGCTGGATCGTAGAACCGGGTGGGGCAATAGGCCGCGGACATTGGTATGCCATATCGGCCCAGCACGGCGCCAAATCCCCCCGGCTTGTCTGCATAGTCGAGTATTACCGAACCGAACGTCTCATACGCCTCATAGCCTAGCTCCGCGACATCCTTTACCGCCTGTTCGGCTTCGCCTGCGCTATATCCCCAGGTGATTCCCGTGTGTCCTATGTGGAATTTGAACATGCCCTTGATCTCCTTTGCGTGTTGGTGTTGGACGTAGCTGACCTATGGAAGATGAACTGGTTGCCAGAATAGCCCTCGACAGGTGGGCTGGCGGGGTTCATCGCGAACCTGCTGCGAGCCGCCAAACGCCCATGAGAAGGGCCAGAGTGCATACCTATCATAGCAAACCTGGCGACAGAGGACTGACAATGTACTGCCTAATTACTGCAAATTATGGATTTCGGCGGCAGACATATGGTACAATGACGGCAGGTCTATCGAGACCTGCACCCGTCCGGTTACTCTTGTCTTGCCTCGCGGAAGCCGGCCTACCTTTGCAGCCACTATGAAGGTCCAGGAGATCGCCCGAGGGGAACAGCCTCTTCTGGTCGAGCTTGTTCTTTCTCATGAGCCGTTCTCCGGTTCACACGCATACTGGGCTACATATCAAGGGAGAAAACGATATGGCCTTTGTAGGGTTTTGTGTGAGGCGTCTTCGTAGCAGGGTGTATTTGAACGTTCTTTATCTATTGAGCCTTATCCTGATTATCGGGATCGTTGTGGCAATCCCCATCTTTGCAGAT
>JAAYXX010000581.1 GCA_012515695.1 Chloroflexota bacterium | reverse complement strand
GCTTACGATTATGCCGGCTGGAAGCCGGCGGTCCGCACACGCTTCCCACCCAAAGGGCGAGCGTATTGGCTACGCACCTCAATATTATTCATCCGACTATTGATTTTATCAAACATCCTATTGACATTCCCCATAGCCTCTACTAGAATAGCTCAACTGCATATGCAAGTGACGAAGGGTGGGCGAAACCTCGTCGCTGATTGGCAGAGCAGCGCATCCCAGCGCGGCAGAGATGCGTATAGTGGTGCGGCTAGCTGCAAGAGCTATTCGCGTGCATCATTATTTCGGGAGGCTATGCATGGGTGTGAAAAAGTTGAGTGGCTGGAAAGTCACTTTCGGGGCCATTTGGGTCGGCCAGATATTCTCGCTTGTGGGCAGCAGCATCAGCGGGTTTGCCCTCGCCTGGTGGCTCACCGAACTCACCGGCTCGGCGACTGTGCTGGCGACGGCGTATATGGTAGAACTGTTGCCCGGCGTCATTCTGGGGCCGTTTGCGGGCGCGTTGGTGGATCGCTGGAATCGGCGCAAGGTGATGATCGGGGCGGATCTGCTGGTGGCCTTGCTCTCGCTGGGGCTGGCGCTGCTCTCGTGGGCCGGGTTGTTAAAGATATGGCATGTGTACGTGTTGATGCTGCTGCGAGCGTTGGGCGGAACGTTCCACTGGCCTGCCATGAGCGCTTCCACCTCGCTGCTGGTCCCCAAGGAACACCTCTCGCGGGTGGCGGGCCTCAACCAGATGGTCCAGGGGGCGCAGAACATCATCTCCCCGGCGTTGGGCGCGCTGCTGTTGACCCTGTTGCCGCTGCATGGCATCATGGGCATTGACGTCGTCACTGCTCTGATCGCCGTGATTCTGCTGCTTTTCGTGCATATTCCCCAGCCCCAGGCGGCGGCAGCCTCGGCGGATGGCGATGCGGAGGGCGCGCAGGCGGCCAGCCCGATGCGCGCGCTGCTTTCTGACGTTCGGGAGGGGCTGCGCTTTGTGTGGGGCTGGAAGGGAATGTGCATTGTGTTGGGGTTGGCTATGCTGGTCAACTTTATGCTGAACCCCGCGTTCACCCTGATGCCCCTGTTGGTCAAGCAAGAGTTTGGCCGGGGGGCGCTGGAATTGGGGTGGATGCAGTCTGGCTGGGGCCTGGGCGTTGTCGTGGGCGGGTTGGTGCTGGGCGTCTGGGGAGGTTTTCGGCGTCGGGCGTTTACTAGCATGCTAGGAATCGCTGGGATTGGCATGGGCACTTTGCTGGTGGGCCTGGTTCCCACGCATGTCTTTATGCTGGCAGTGGCAGGTATGGGCCTGACCGGCTTGATGAACCCTATCGCCAATGGCCCCTTTTTCGCCACGATTCAAGAGCTGGTTCCCCCGGCGATGCAAGGGCGGGTGTTGTCCCTGGTGTTTAGCCTTTGCTCTGCTGTGTCTCCCCTGGCGATGCTGGTGGCCGGGCCGTTGGCCGATGCGTTTGGGGTGCGGCTCTGGTATGTTATGGGCGGCGTAACCTGCATCGTGGCGGCGGTGTTCGGTAGATTCTCGCCCGCCGTGCTGCGGCTGGAGGAAGAGGGCGCCGAGTTGCGCGAAGCGGAGGGCGTCGTCGCGCCCGCTACGGCGACCCCTGTGGTTGATGGGGTCTAGTTGCCCCTGTCGCGCGGCGGCGGGCAATGGGGTTGACGCCGCGAAACGAATGGCCTATACTGGCATGAGGATATAACCTCTGAGGAGAGTGTAATGCTACTCTACAACCTGGCCTACATCTATCTTGGCGGGTTGTGATCTGCTCTGAGTGGTCGGATCGGGTCACAACCGGCGCCCCTTGCCGGGGTTCCTGATCCGGCCATATGCTGAACCAGCCTAATATGAGCAGAAGGAGTAGCAAGATGCTGTCTTCCATTCCCCTGGACGACCAATTGGCCCTGTTGATGCGCGGCGCGTCCTTTGGCGACGCCCAGTTGCATCAGGTGATGGCCCGCGAACTGCGCGAGCGCCTGGAGGAATCGGCGCGCACGGGTACCCCGCTGCGGGTGTACCTCGGTGTGGACCCCACTTCCAGCGACCTGCACCTGGGGCATACTGTCCCGTTACGCAAGCTGCGGCAATTCCAGGATTTGGGCCACCACGTGATCTTTTTGATCGGTTCCTTCACGGCCCTGGTCGGCGACCCCTCGGACAAGGACGCTGCGCGGCCCCAACAGACGCGCGAGCAGGTGCGCGCGCACGCGCGCACATACGTCGAGCAGGTGTACCGGCTGCTGGACCGCGAAAAGACCGAGATCGAGTACAATGATCGCTGGCTGGCCCCGCTGACCTTTGAAGACCTGATCAGGCTTTCCAGCCACTTTACCGTGCAGCAGTTCCTGACCCGCGATAATTTTCACGGGCGGATGGAGCGCGGGGAGCCTATCTGGCTGCACGAGTTCTACTATGCGCTGATGCAGGCGTATGACGCCGTGGCCTTGCGAACGGACGTGCAGGTGGGCGGCACAGAGCAGTTGTTCAATCTGATGGCCGGGCGCAAGCTGATGGAAGTGCACGGCCAGCGGCCCCAGGTCTGCCTGACCCTGCCGATTTTGGTGGGCACGGACGGGGTGCTGCGTATGTCCAAGTCCACGGGCAACTATATCGGGATCAGCGAACCGCCCGAAGTACAGTATGGCAAGGTCATGTCTATCCCGGATGAGGCCATGCGGAACTATTGCGATCTGGTGACGCGCTGGACCCCGGCGCAGGTAGAGCAGTTCTTTGCCGACCAATCCGCCGGGCGGTTGCACCCGCGCGATGCCAAGATGCAACTGGCCCGCGAGATCGTGGACATCTTTTACGGGCGCGAGGCTGCCGAGGCTGCGGAAGAGCATTTCCGCGCCGTATTTCAGCAGCAAGAGCTGCCGCCGGACATGCCGGTGTTCCACCTGGAGGCCCCCGCGAATGTGGTTGACTTGATGATGAGGCTGGGGCTGGTGAACAGCAAGAGCCAGGCCCGGCGACTCGTCGAACAAAGGGGCGTGCGGCTGGACGGGAGCGAGGTGGATTCCGTTGCGCGCATCATCGAGCCAGGCCGGGAACAGGTGCTACAGGTGGGGCGGCGGCGCTTTGTGCGGATCGTGGCGCCGTGAGGCGGTAGCGCCGCGAGGCGGCGGCGCCGTGATGCGGCGGCGATGACCGCATCGCTACCCTGACGTTGGAGAAAAAAAGGCCCCAGACATCATTGTCTGGGGCCGTGGTATTATCGTGTTCAGTTCGCGCGTTTGATGCTATCGGCAACACCAAAAGACAGGGAAGCCTCTGTGGCTCTTCCGCCGAGGTTAGGCGACGTTTCGAGCCAGTTCCTTGCGGGTTTCCTCGTTTACCTGCTGGTAATGCGAGAATTCCATCGTAAAGGTTCCGCGCCCCTGGGTGACCGAACGGAGGCCGGTCGCATAGCCAAACATCTGGGCCAAAGGCACGTGCGCGATGATGCTCTGCACGCCCGTGACGCTCGGCTCGATGCCCGTCACCATTGCCGCTCGTGAACTCAGGTCGCCAATGACGTCCCCCGTGTATTCCTGCGGGGCTACGACCTCGACCTTCATCACCGGCTCCATGATGACCGGCGAACCCTTGAGCACGCCCTGCTTGAGGGCAATTGCCCCTGCCGCTTCAAAAGCGCGGTCCGACGAGTCTACCTCGTGGAACTTGCCATCGAACAGCGTGGCCTTGATATCCACCACCGGATGCTTGGAAATCGGCCCCTGCTTCATGGCCTCGCGGATACCCCGCTCGACCGAAGGGATATACTCCTTGGGCACCGCGCCACCGGTAATATTGTTCTCGAAAACGAACCCGCTGCCAGGCTCGCCCGGCTCCAGGCGGACGTTTACCACAGCGTACTGGCCGTGGCCGCCGGACTGTTTCACCAGGCGACCTTCGACTTCGACCGCGCGCGTGATCGTCTCGCAGTAGGCCACCTTGGGCGCGCCCACGCTGACGTCTACGTTAAACTCGCGGCGCACACGGTCTACAATCACGTCCAGATGCAGCTCGCCCATGCCTGCAAGCACCGTCTCGTCGGTCTGCTCGTCGGTTCGCACTTGCAGGGTGGGGTCCTCTTCGGCCAACCGCTGCAAAGCTGCGCCCAGCTTGTCCTGGTCGGCTCGCTTTTTCGGCGCTATCGAAATGGCAATCACCGGCGTCGGGAAGCTGATCTCCTCCAGCACGACCGGGCGCTCCTGCGCCGAGATCGTCTGACCAGTGGCAGACAGCTTGAAGCCCAAAATGGCCCCGATGTCGCCTGCCTTGATCTCGTCCACGTCCTCACGCGAGTCGGCGCGCATACGAACCAGTCGGCCGATGCGCTCGCTCTTGCCGGTCAGGGCGTCGTATGCGGTATCGCCACGCCGCACCGTGCCCGAGTAAACCCGGAAGAAGGACAGCTTGCCCACGTATGGGTCGGTCATGATCTTGAAGATCAGGGCCGCCATCGGCTCGTCACTGTCGGGCGAACAGACCACGGGTTCGCCATCCGGCGTCTGGCCGGTCATAGGCTCGACGCCCAACGGCGACGGCAGGTAGGCGACGACTGCGTCCAGCAAAGGCTGTACGCCCACGTCTCGCAGGGAGGAGCCGCACAGAACGGGCACGGCCTCGCCCGCGCAAGTCGCCTTGCGGAGCGCCTGGACGAGCGTGTCGGTGTCCAGTTCTTCGCCTTCCAGATAGAGCAGCGCGATTTCGTCGTTCACGTCGGCCAACGCCTCGAGCATCTGCTCCCGCCGCTTTTCGGCTTCGGGCAACAGGTCGGCAGGAATTGGGCCTCTGGTGGCCTCGTTCTCGATATCGAATGTGATGGCCTGCATCTCGACCAAGTCGATCACGCCACGGAACGCCGCCTCGCGGCCCAGGGGCATCTGCACCACAATCGGGTGTGCGCCCAGGCGCTTGGCAATCGTCTGCACCGTGCGGTCCAGGTCGGCGCCCGTGCGGTCCATCTTGTTTACGAAACAGATGCGCGGCACCTTGTAGCGGTCTGCCTGATGCCAGACGGTCTCTGACTGTGGCTCAACGCCAGCCACGCCGTCGAATACGACGACCCCGCCATCGAGCACGCGCAGTGCGCGCTGCACTTCGGCAGTAAAGTCGATGTGCCCGGGCGTATCGATCACGTTGATCTGATGCCCGGCCCATTCGCAGGTAATGGCAGCCGACTGGATGGTGATGCCTCGCTCTTTTTCCTGCGCCATAAAGTCGGTGACGGTGTTTCCGTCGTCGACGTTACCGGAGCGATGGATCAGCCCGCTATGGAACAGGATGCGCTCTGTTGTAGTTGTCTTGCCAGCGTCAATATGGGCGATAATCCCGATATTGCGTAGCTTTTTCAGTTTCTCAAGACTAGACATAAATTTGCACCTTCTAATTCTGACAGCATTCTTCCATGCTGGGATATTGTTTTCTCTATACAGTAGGGCAATGGCATTTAGCGCATTGATACCTGGGAAATTGAATAAAATAACTCATAGGGGAATACATCTGCTTATATTCACCAGTTGAGAAGCGATATTTCCCACATGAGGCGCAAAGGGGCCAAATACGATTGCCCTACTGTACACGACTGTACCAGGCGGTGGCATAACAAAAGGCGGTTACATCCCCGCATCCTGTCCTTGATGCTGACCGATGTCTGGATGGACCGCCCACGGTATGACGTCTATGTTCGTCGCTGTCTTCCAAGACAGGGCAATGTGTACCACGCTGTATCATGTCCTTTCGGACACGAACCTTGGGGAGTATATCACAAACCTCCGTTATCTCCAAAACCGCAAATATGTCTGTTTGCGCGATCCTGCCATTGCAAGATAAACGCTTCTTTTATCCTGCTGGGGGGCTATCGCTGGACGCATGAGGGTATCTTGTGGTAGAGTAACGCCGATCACCACGATGCTCCATCATCGCAGAGGAATGCTATGCCAAGGTCTTTTATCGTCGCCCTAGCCCTGCTGGTTATTATCTCTTGCACATCCTGCGGTATGCTATCGCTTCCGTCCCCCGCGTTGCCGGGGGTGACCCCTCTACCGGAAAGCCCGATCAGCACCCCCCCGGCCAATTCGGAGCCATCCATGCCCACGCCGCCAACACCCGCGCCCGGCGGAATCATGCCTTCAGTGTTGGCCGAGATCAACCTGGGGCCTGCCGTGGGGAACGGCTTTCAGCCCGTGGCGCTGGCCCTGGACGAGGCACAGCAGGCTTTTGTCCTCTGCGAGAGCAGCGACCAGGTTGCGGGGCAGTCGTGCATTGTGCGGGCCGATCTGGCGGCGCGCACGACGCTTGATCTGTGGTCGCTGCCGGGAAGAGTGGCGGGGCTGCTGAGTGTAGGCGGCGGGCGGGTGTATGCCGTTTACCGGGACCAGGGCGGCCACCAACGGCTGGCGATAGTGGACGCGGCCACGGGACAACTGCGGGGAGATATGGACATCGGAGCCATCAGTCCCCGACAAATGGCGCTGGACGCTGCGCGCAAGCGCCTGTACCTTGCGGGGGACGCGCAGATCGAGGTGCGAGACGTTGAGACGCTGAAAGTGGTGGGCGCGCTGCCCTATCCTTTCCAGGCTACCGACCAGCAAGTGGCTTTTGATCTGGAAGCTGACCGGCTCTACCTGTCCGTTTCTAGCGTGCTATATGCCTATCGCGCAACCGACCTGAGCCTGCTGTGGACGAGGGAGGCCCCGACGCAGCGCATCACCGGCTTGATTGTCGACGCGAGTGGCACGCGATTGCTGGCCCAAGGGAGCAGCGAGGAACAGGGGCAGACGGCGCGGCGCGTGCTGTTGTATACCAGCGAGGGCGAGCCTGCCGGAGAGGTGATGCCCCAGGGGGTGGAGGAATGGCAGCTTGTCTGGGCGGACGCGGCGGCATCTGATGGGGCGGGGCGAATTGTCTACCAGGAGACGGCCTATGCGACGCAGGGGGCGCGCACGCGCTTGTGGAGCAGCGACATGGCCGGGCAGGCTGTGGGAGGGCCTGTGCTGCTGGAAAGTGGCAGCCGGGTGTGCGCGCTGCCGCGTGTCCGCGACCTGTATATCCCCAACCGGCTGGCGCATACCGTTACGCCGGTGCAGGCGGCCAGCCTGGAGCTTGGCATGGGCACGGCGTTGGGCGTCGAGTTGCGCGATTTGGTGGTGGACCATGACCAGGCCAGGATATACGTCAACGATACAGCTTCTCGCCTGTATGCGGTGAACGTGAGCAGTATGGCGCAGGGGACGCTGGCGCTAGAGCAGGCGGTTGCAGCGGGTTCCGGGGATTTGCTGCTGGACGACGCGGGAGGCACGTTGCTGGTGTCCCGGTACGCTGGCGACCAGGACAGCATTGCCGTGCTGGACCAGGGCAGCTTGAGGGTGACGCAGGTAATCACCGGCGGCAACTTGATGGCGCTGGACACGCGCCGGGGGCGCGCCATTGTGAGCGCGCCGGTCAACCTGTACCCGCCGTTTGATGGGCGCGCATTTGTCTGGGACCTGGCCCGGCGGGAACTGGTGGGAGTGATTGCCGAGGGGGGCCAACCGGCCTACAACCCGCTGCGCGACGAGATCTATTTGGCGGGGCATAGCTGCCACGCGTATGACGCGGGTACGCTGGAGCGCGTGGGTTCGCTGGCTCCCGACATTGACGCGCAGACCTGCCCGGGCTGCATGGGCCAGTCTGCCGTCGTGGATGTGGGCGTCTACCCTGCGCTCAATGCCATCGTCCTGCACACGACTGTCACCAGCGCGGGCAAGGGGCCGGGCGACCTGCCGCTGCCGCGTGTGTTGGCGCTGGATACGCTGGAGCCGATCAGCCATACTCTGACCATCCTGCCTGCCTGTTGCGGGGAGTGGCTGGTGTACCCGCCAACCGACGGGCGGGTGTATGAGCAGAGGCGCTATTCCCGCTATGGGACGCAGAGCAACGTGATAGTGCGTCAATGGGACAGCGGGGAGGCTGTCTCGCAGCGCGATGGCCTGTCGCTGGAATTGCTGATCCCTGATAGCGGGCTGGCCTTTGTGGAGCGCGGTGGCAACTGGCTGGCTCTGGACGCGGCCACGTGGACGCCCGTGGGATACGCGCCCCGATTCCAGGTGCATAGCTATGACGCAGAGATGGACTGTCTGCTCGCGGTAGAAGGCTCCTGGCTGCGGGTGTTGCGCCCCACTGGCGGCGAACCGCTCGTGCTGGACGCGGCTCTTGGTGCCCAACCGCGCAGCGCCATTCGCTCGCTGGATGCGGCGCGTGGTGACGCGGCGCGTGGTGATGCGGCGGATGGGGCGCTGTTCGCCGTGACCGATGAGGGGGTATATCGCCAGCGAGCAGAGGGCGCAAGCTGGGAGTTGATGCGTGGCGGGCTGCCGGATGTTCGCGGGGCGGACGAGGCGCATCTCGCGCTGACCGTATCGCCCGACTATGCCCAGGACAGGACGCTGTTTGTCGGCGGGTGGGCTGATGGCCGGGGGCTGGGCGTCTGGCGCTCGACGGATGGGGGCGATAGCTGGCGCCCGGTCTGGCAGGGATTGGAGCATCTGCTGGTCGAATCGTTGGCCCTCTCGCCGAACTATGGACAGGATCAGACGCTATTGGCCTATTGCCAGTATAGCGACCTGTTGTTGGGAGAGACAGGGCGGTCTGTGTGGAAATCGGTGGATGGTGGCGGCCAGTGGGAGCTATTGGCGCGCGCGCCGGACGGGAGCGCGCAGCCGCTTCCGCAGGCGGGCGACGTGTGGGGGCAGGCGACGCGGCAGGTGTCTATGCGCGGAGCCAGGGGCAACCGGGTGATCGAGCGGGATACTGGCGAGGATTGGCAGGTCGCGCTCAAGCTGGCCCCCAGGGAACTGCTGGTCAGCATCGAGCCAGCGCCCGAATCTGCTGCAGATCAGGCCGTCTATGCCCTGTCCACGCTACGGCTGTACCGCTCGGTGGATGCGGGAGCAAGCTGGCAGATGGCGGGGTTGTCCCTTGCGACGGACCCCGATGGTCAGCGGTTGACGGCGATGGAAATAGCGGTCGGCGGGGATGGGCAGCCTGTTGTGTGGCTGGGAGACAGCGCAGGGCAGGTGCATTCCTTCCGGGCGGATGAACTGCTCTGGGAGGCCGTTCCCCAGACGCCGTAGCGCGAGATAGATATGTCCAGAACGCGGGCAGCGCCACGAGGGTATGGGACGCGGCGCTGCCCGCAGTGCGTCAGTCGTTCTGGCGCAGGGGTTGCAGGCTGGAACTGCTGATCGTGCGCTGATAGGGCGGCACGCCACGGGTAACGACGATCTGATAGACGCCGACATAGTCGGTGTAGACCGTGTTGCCTTGCACATCGGTGGCGATGGTCATGCTGACGCGCGCCATCTCGTGCTGTTTGTCCAATTGATACGATTCGATCGAGTGAACCTCGATGCCGACGACATGGTTGTATGGCCGGGCGAAATCGTCATAGGACAGCCGTTGTTGGTATTGCTCGTGCAGGAAAGCATAGGCGTCGCGGGGCTTGTTGGCAGCCAGCGCCTCCAGGTAATCGCGCACCAGCCCAATGGACTCGTCGCTGCCTGGCCCGGCGGCAAGCTCTGGCACGGGCAGCGGTTCCTTGGAGCGCGGCTCGTCCGGGGCCGGGGTCGAATCGCCCACAACCAGGGGGACGTTTGCCTGGGAAGTGGTCTCGCTGGCAGGGGGGGCGCTGGCCGCTGGGGCCTCGCTGGTGGGGGCGTCGCTCCCCGGCGCGCACGCCTCGATGCGAGTCGTGGCGGTCAAGAGTTGAGCCGAAGCGAGCACGCGAACCGGCACCGTCCCGATGACCTTACCCCCTTGCAGAATATCCAACTGATTCTCATCCCAAAGCTCATCCCAACGCAGGGTGAACTGGCCGCTGGAGCGGGGCGGGACCTCCAGGGGAACCTCAGCCTCCACGCTGCGTACGCGGGTATCTGACAGGCCGTAGCCCTGGCGCACCGTGGTTTCCATTGCCACCCGATAGGCGCTGAGGTCTAGCTCTTGCACCTCAGTATCGAGGATGTACTTGGTTGCCAGGGTAAGCGACTGCTGGTAATTATGGAGCAGGGGCGTCTCCCCGGCGCAGTTGTCCAGGGTGACGACAAAAGGCTCCAGGGGCAGGGGTTCCAGGTCAAGGCCGGGGGCCTGTCGCAGTTGGAACTCGAGCGGTAGTTCGGCTGTCGCGGCTTCGGCTGCCACCTGCTGGGGGGGATCGGCGGTGGGAGCGGCAACGGTGGGGGGCGGCTCCGGCTGGCTACAGCCAGAGATGAGCAAAAGGGCCAGGAACAGCCACAGGATACGAGCGTGATGTTTGCGCATAGATGTCTCCTCGCTGGTTAGGCTAAAGGCGTGCCTGGTATACTGTAGATGGCCGGGGCGACAACAGCGAGCGCGGCGTCCCCGGTCTGGTTGCGTTGTTTCTCGCACGGTTCCCATTATACCATTTCCTGGTCATTCTTTGTACTGCGGGTTGCAATAGATAGCAACTGGGGTTTATAGTTGGGCATACGCTCTCTCCCACAGGGCGAGGGAGTTTGAGCGTATGCGGTTGACCGCGACCTGCATAGCGGATATGATCGTGCAGGATTGGGCCTGGTCATCAGGCCGCGCTGGTTGGTGGGCCGCGTGCGAGCGCAGGCGAGCAGTGAGATGGAGAGAGTAGCATGGTATACGCGCAACAGACGGCGGGCTGCTCTGATTTCGACATCACACTACCCGGCGATACGGCGCCCTCCTTTCGGGTGTTGCTTCCTGAATGGCTTCGGGCGGTTGGGCTGGATTACCACGGGTTGTTCCACACGATTCCGGGGCGATGGGAACCGTGGGGGGAGGGGGTGCAAGGGCAGATCACGGTGATGGACACGGTGGCCGTGGGCGTGCGGTTGCTGGCACATGCGCGCCATGTTGATGTCACCCTGTCCGTGCAGAACATCGGCTCGCGCACGCTGACTGACGTTTGGGCGAACGTGTGCACGAGCGTGAACCACTTGCCGGGGTCGCCGGGGTGGTGCAACTGGACGTTCATGCCGCATCTTGACCCGGACCGCTTTCTGCAAGGGCGCTACTGGTATGAGCAGGTGACGCCGCGTGGGCTGCGGGCGCTGACAGATGAGGGCTGGGTGCCCATGCACCCCCAGCCGGATCAGCCGAATGCTGACAGCGTGCCCCTCTACAGCTTTGTGCCCAGCGCGCAGGCAAACGCCAGGGCTTGTGCTGTCTGCCCGCCAGAGGGCGGGCTGTTCTTGTTCCAGGCGTGGGCGTCTCCATGTCGGTATTGCGCTCCATGTCCCGGCAATGCCTGTATGCACCTGGAGCCTTTTCTGGCGGAAACCCTGCCGCCCGGCGACGTGGCAACCATTCGCGGGGCCGTGGGGCTGTACGCGGGAGACCTGCCATCACTTGCGTCACACCTCGAGGAGATTACATGCAAAAGACAACGGACCTGAGAGCAGAGCCGGTGAAGCGGATTGTGGCCCTGGGGGAGAGCTGCACCTGGGGGTATTCGGCGTCGGCCAAGGAAAAGTGCTGGGTCAACCAGGTGACGAGCATGTTGGCCGAGTTTCAGGGCGCGCCCATCGAACTGATCAACCAGGGGATTGGCAGCAATGTGCTGACGCCCGAGTGCCCGGCATATCCCTATTCGGCCAAGCCCGCCGCATTGGAGCGGCTGGATGGCGACCTGATCGCCTACGCGCCGGACATGGTGTTTCTTTCCTACGGTTTGAACGATGCGCGGGGCGGCACTCCGCCGGAGACCTTTCGCAGGGCCTATCAGACGCTCATTGACCGCATTCGTGCAGCCATAGACCCGACCATCGTTCTGCTTAATTTGTACTATATGCACGAGGTGCTCTATCAGAATTGCCCGCACTGGGAAGAGAGCAACTATGAGGTGACAGAGGTCTATAACCTGGTCATCCGTCAGTTGGCCGAGGCCAACGGGCTGATTCTGGCGGATATCTATGCCGCCGAAGTGGGCGTGGATTGGTTTGTGGACAATGACCATTGCCACCCAAACGACCTGGGCCACCGCATCATCGCGAATCGGGTGTTCGAGGCTATTGCGCGGAATTGCTCCTTTGTGGCGGCCAGCATGCCACACGAAACCCTCATCCAGCAATTCAACGAGACATACGGCAACGGGCCAGATCGCCCGTCGTGGGGTGGCTGAACGGCGGGGCGTACCCGCGTATAGGGTTGAAAGATTGAGGGGAGTATGGAGAAACCCAGGCTTGAGCAGATAGACTCGAACGAATGGCGCTTTGAGCAACCTGCAGAGTTTGAGCGGTATGACGGCAGGCTGGATGAAGCCATCGAGTTGATGTATGGTGAGGCTGATGAGCGGGCTGAGGCGATCTTGCGCGACATCATCGCGCAATGCCCGGAGTATCTTGACGCGTACCACCATCTCGCGATTGTGCTGGATGAACAAGGCCAGGACGAAGAGGCGCTCCGGCTGTGGGAGCAGGCTGTGGAGATCGGCGAGAGCGCATTCCCCGAAGGGTTCGCTGAGGGAGACAACCGCCTGGAATGGCGCTGGTTGGAGAACCGGCCTTTTCTGCGAGCCTATAATGGGCTGGCGCTGGCCTATTTCGAGCGGGGCGACGCCGAGACGGCGGCGCGCATGTTTGAGCAATTGCTGGTCTGGGACCCGACTGACAGCCAGGGGGCGCGCGCGCTGGCGATTGCGGCTTATTTGTCACAGAAACGCCCGGAGAAGGTGTTGGAGGTTACGCGCCGGTACGAGGGCGACAATATCGTGGATACGCTGTATGGGCGCGTGCTGGCCCATCTCCAACTGGGGCAACGGGAGCAAGCAAGGGACGCGCTGCAAACAGCCATCGAAAAGTATCCGCTGGTTGCCAAGGAACTGGCCAAGCCCTGGCACAAACCCCCCAAGGGAATGAAGCCGGATATGGTCACGGTGGGCGGCGCGGACGAGGCGTATGCCTATTGGCAGTACGTGGGGCGCTATTGGCGCGAGACGCCAGGCGCGCTGGATTTCGTGCGGGAGGAGCTGGCCCGGCTTCAGGCGTAAGGCGCGCTCTGGTGGCAGTCGCATCATGCATCGGACGACCAGGAGGTAGCATGGCGGATCAAGTGCGTCTGGGCATCATCGGGTGCGGCGGGTTTGCTCGTAATGTGCACGTGCCCAATATCCTGCTCAATAACAAGCTTTGCGTGGTAGCTGCCTGTGACCTGAACCTGCAACATGCTGAGGCAGTGCAGGCCCAAACCGGCGCGCGCTATGCGACGACCGAGCCGGGGCGGATTTTCGCGGACGATCAGGTGGACGCCGTCTTGATTGCCACTCGACACGACAGCCACGCGGTCCTCAGCGTGCAGGCGGCGGAAGCGGGCAAGCACATCCTCTGTGAGAAGCCGATGGGGCTGAACATGGCCGAGTGTCGGCGGGTGGCCGAGGCCGTGCAGCGGGCGGGAGTGGTGTATACCGTCGGGTATAACCGGGGGCTGTCGCCCCTGGTGGTCAAGGCCAAAGAGTTGATGGCGGGTTCCCTGGCCAAAAAGATGATCTATCATCGCATACAGGCCCCGTTCCCAGAGAGCCATTGGACCCACGTGCCAGAGATCGGCGGGGGGCGGTTCGTGGGGGAAGGGTGTCACATTTTCGACCTGTTCTGCGAACTGGTGGGCGCGCCGCCGACGAGTGTGTACGCTGCCGGAGGGACTTTTCTCGACCCGGAGCGAGTCAAGATACCGGATAGCGCCATTGTGACGCTGACCTTTGCCGACGGGTCGGTGGCGACAACGCTGATCGCCAGCGACGGCTGCGCCGAGTTCCCCAAAGAGGCCACCGAGATATACTGGGATGGCAAGGCGGTCTACATCAGCGATTTTCGCGAGATGTCGTATCACGGGGTGATCGCGGACGGCGAAGGGCGGATTGCGCTCAAGGCCACGGACAAGGGACATCGGCGGGAGATTGACCTGTTTGCAGACGCCATCCTGCGCGGCACGCCGTCCCCGAACGGCCTGGAGAATGCGCTGCGGGCGGCCCTGATTAGCTTTTTGGTGGGGGATTCGCTGGCGACGGGGCAGGCTATGGCGATCAACGCAGCGGATTACCGGATTGCGTGAGTGCAATGGGTCCACGACGATGAGACGCGCTACATTTCCAGGGAAAAGGAGACGCTCACATGGGTGAGGAATTGCGTATCGGGATTATCGGCTTTGACACGTCACACGTGCCCGCTTTTACCAAGCTGCTGAACGACCCAAGCGACCGCTTCCATATCCCCGGCGGCAGGGTGGTATGCGGCCTGCCTTCGTTCAGCCCTGACCTGCCAGCGAGCTATTCGCGGGTGGAGGGGTTCAAGCAAGAGGTAGTCGAAAAGTGGGGCGTCAGGCTGGTGTCCTCTATCGAAGAGTTGCTTTCGCAGGTGGACGCGGTGCTGCTGGAAAGCGTGGATGGGCGGCGCCATCTGGCGGAAGCGGGGCCAGTGATTGCCGCGCGCAAGCCGCTGTATGTGGACAAGCCCCTGGCCGCCAACTATCGTGACGCTGCCGAGATCATGCGGCTGGCTCAGGCGAACAACTGCCCCATCTTTTCCTCGTCGTCGCTGCGCTATGATGCAAACATTGCGGCCATCACGGCGGACCCCAACCTGGGGGGCGTGGTGGGCTGCGATGCGTTCAGCCCGGCGACGCTGGACCCGACGAACCCCGGCCTGTTCTGGTATGGCGTGCATGGGGTGGAAATCCTGTATACCTTTATGGGGCAGGGGTGCGAGCGGGTGACCTGCTATAGCACGGACAAGTACGACGTGGTGGTGGGGCGTTGGCCGGACGGGCGGCTGGGGACTATGCGCGGCACACGCGCCGGGGCGCATGATTACGGCGTGACGGTGTTTGGCGGGAAAAAGGTGCGCCAAGCGCTCTATTCCCACGATGTGCCGCTCTACAGCCAGCTCTTGCGGGTGATTATGCAGTTCTTCCAGACGGGACTGGTGCCTATTCCGCCGGAAGAGACGCTGGAGGTCATGGCGTTTATGCAAGCGGCGCTGGTTAGCGCGGAGCAGGGGCGGGAGGTTGCGCTGGCAGAGGTGCGGTAGAGGTCCCTCACCCCCGGCTGTACTCAGCCGCCCCCTCTCCCAGAGGGCGAAGGAGCTTGCCGCCTTCTCTCTCTGGAAGGGGATTGGACCGCCGCCATCCTTGGCGGCTTGATATTACAGCCGGCTGGAAGCCGGCGGTCCAATTAGTGCGCCATTTTGGCGGCGCCATTCTGGTTCGCGCGCCTGCAAGGCGCGGCTACTGTCTGAACCCAATGGGCGAGGGGAGACCCTCACCCCGGCTCCTACGGAGCCGCTCCCTTTCCCAAGGGGCGAGGGAGGGGAGAGATATGGAGAGGATGAAAGTGGTGCGATTGGTGCCGATGGACGACGGCGATTGGCGGGATTATCTCGAGTTCGCCGTGGGCAACTATGCCGAGGAGAAGGTGCGGGCGGGCAACTGGCCCGCTGATCAGGCGCTGCAATTGTCGCGGCAGGCGTTCCAGAGCTTGTTGCCAAGTGGCCGGGCCACGCGAGACCAGCATTTCTACACCATATTGGACGACGAGGGGAACAAGGCGGGGTATGTGTGGCTGGGCGTGCTGCGCGAGGGGGACGAGCCGTCGGCGTACCTGTATGATTTCCTGGTTTTTGAGCAATATCGGCGGCGGGGAATTGGGACGGCTGCCCTACAGGCCGCCGAGGCCAAGGCCAGGGAGATGGGCCTGAAAAAGATGGGGCTGCACGTGTTTGGGCACAACCTTGCCGCTCGTGGGCTGTATGAGAAGCTGGGGTATGTGCCCGTCAATATCAACATGGAGAAATCACTGGACTAGCGCCGACGGGGTTGACGCGAACCTCTGTCGGATGCGTTCGCCATGCACAATTTGCGGGAGATGGTAGCTGTGATATCCTACGAGGGACGCAACAGAAGAACGATCAACCTGCTCAAGACGATCTATTTCGACTATCCCGAGTGGACGATCTGCTCGGTGGGGCTGATGCCTGCCACCTGGCGCAAGTACGGGGAAGAGCTGGAGGCGCTGGTGTTGTCGCATCCCCGCCTGTTCCCCGGCTATCGGCGGCCAGCAGCCGGGTTCGACTATAGCGACAACCCGCTCTATCAGCCGGGGCGCCACGTGGACTGCTGGGGGACCGTCTGGGAGAACCTGGAGCCGGGGCTGGACAGCATGGATGTGGCGCACCCCTTGAGCGACTGGGCGGCGTTCGAGTCGTATCAGCCGCCTGACCCCTGGAAGACGGACCTGTTTGGGCCGCGCCGAGATTGGGCGCAAGTGGAGCGTGATTTGCAGGCCGCCAAGGCGCAGGGTAATCTGGCGGTGGGGGGCGGGCTGCCCCACGGGTTTATGTATATGCGCCTGTTCTACCTGCGCGGCTTTGAGAACCTGATGATGGACCTGGCGACAGAAGACCCCCGCCTGTGTAAGCTGATCGAGATGGTCGAGGCGTACAATCGGCCCATCATTGAAAAGTATGTGTCACTGGGCGCCGAGTATATGGTGTTCGGCGATGACCTGGGCATGCAAAAGTCGCTGCCCATGCACCCGGAGACGTGGCGCAAGTTCATCAAGCCGTCGTATAGTCGGCTGCTTGCGCCTTGCCGCGAAGCCGACGTGCCCGTGTATCTGCATACCGACGGGCACATTCTAGAGATCATCCCCGACCTGATCGAGGTAGGGGTGAAGGTGCTGAACCCGCAGATACGGGCGAACGGGCTGGAGGGGTTGCAGCGCATGGCAAAGGGAAAGGTGGCCTTGAACCAGGACCTTGACCGCCAGTTGTTCCCCTTTGCTACGGC
>JAAYXX010000580.1 GCA_012515695.1 Chloroflexota bacterium | reverse complement strand
CCGCAGATATGCGTTCCAGCATTCCTCCAACGTGCTCAGATTTCTCCCTTGACTTGGCACGACTCCGAATTGCACTGCTCGTTGGAATTGTTGGAGCACCTCAGCAGCAACAATCGAATCGAGATAAGGCTGTCCATTGTTCCTGACCAGCGTTCCGCCACGTGCCAGGTATTGGATCAGGAAAGCGTCGGCAGACGATGCTCCCTCCCCTACCGGGAAGAGGTACTTGTGTCCCGGCTCCAACTGCTCCCATAATCGCGGTGGATCACTGATAGCAAAGCTGTCATACGCGAGGAAGGTGATGTCAACCTGAAAAGGAACGGCCATTCTCTGCTCGCCAACTGTTACTGCCTGTACGGCAAATGGGAAAAGGTCATCCCATACGCTCGAAGCGATCAGATCATCCAACGGAATCAGCAAGCTTCCGCCCATCAGTCGGTGCAACTCGGCAGTATCAAAGGCGATCACATCAGGCAAGCGGCCTGGCATCACCGGCTGGGTTGTCGATACCAGATTCGCAATTCCACCGGGGCCATAGGCAGCTTTGGGAACTACTACGAGGCGACTATCAGGATTAGACTGGACGAACGCCTCGTTCAACTGATAGAGCGTATTCCCTGGCGTGTTGGCCGACTGGGCCATCTCCGGCGGGAGCCACATGGTCAGCGTGATCGGCGTGCCTGGCTCCACCGGTTGCGGCGTCGGCGTTGCCACGTTCTCCACGACCAGGCTGGTGGGCGTGAGCGTGTGAGTAGGCAGCGACAGTGTCGGCGTCTGGCTGTCTGAGGATGAACAACCGGCCCCAGAAATAAGCAGGACGAACAAGATGACGCCGATAGCCCAGTGGGGTAAGAGTCGCTGTCGATTGTCTGAAGCTTGATATAGCTTCTTTTCGGGAAGCATGCTTCCTCCGAGATGGGCGATCAGCGGCTAGACGAATGTTCGAGGACGTGTTGAGGTCATTATAGCACAGAATCGGCGCTTAGGGGAAAAAGTGGCTTTCTTCATTTGAGCGTGCCTGTCACTTCTAGGCAAAAATGACGATATGCCAATACATAGCAATAACTTGACGTGCAAGACAAGAGGTGATAGAATAGTATATCTTTTGAGCAGGAATGCATGGAGATCGGGGCCTGCCCGCTCTCCAGTTTTGGGATGCCCTGCTCTCGTTTCCTGTCAGGGCATGATCCGCCATCGATAGACAGAGGGAGGTGATCAATGGATGATCTCGCCAATCTGGTTCGCGACGTACAAGATTTTCCGATCAAAGGTATCCTGTTTAAGGATATCACCACTCTTCTGCAGGATGCAGCAGCTTTCAGGCAAACCGTAGATGCCCTAGCACAGGCATGTATCGGAAGGCAGATAGACACAATCGTAGCGATCGAGTCGCGTGGCTTTATTTTTGGGGCACCACTTGCCTACAGGCTGGGAGCGGGTTTTGTGCCGGTTCGCAAACCGGGCAAGCTCCCATCTGAAACAGTTAGTATTGATTATAGCCTGGAATATGGAACGAATACCCTGGAAATGCACGCTGATGCCATCAAGCAGGGACAGCGCGTCCTTATAGTAGACGACCTGCTGGCGACAGGCGGTTCTGCGAAGGCGGCCGCGGAGCTAGTGGAGAGATTGGGTGGCGTTGTCGTTGGGCTGGCTTTCGTAATAGAACTCGAATCTCTGGAAGGCATCAAGAAGCTTGAGGGTTACGACGTGTTGTCTCTCATCAAGTTCTAGGCATATCGGGAGACCAGTCAAATGTCCAAACAAGACGAACAAATCGCGATGTTGACCCGAGTTCGGGAGCGTACCCAGGCCGAGATTGCTCGGCTCAGGGACGCACTTCAGGCAGAGATAGAGCCTGCATCGGCTACGGATGACGACGCGGCGGCTGACGTCGCTTCGGATATCTATGAGCGGAGCAAGATTATTTCCCTCATCCAGAGCCTTGAGGGCAAATTGCGTTCCATTGAGAATGCGATTGCCGCAGCCGAAAGAGGCACCTATGGTATCTGTGAGATGTGTGGCGCCGAGATACCAGTCGAGCGTCTCGAAATAGTGCCCGAAACGACGCTCTGTGTGCGCTGCGCCAGCAAGATGGAGCAGAACATTCGGCGGTGGCAAACCACCCTGGAGGAGAGGCGCGCTGGCCGTCGTAGGACAGTTGAGTACGAGGCCGACGAAGAGGAAGAAGAAGAAGAGTTGGAAGATTACGAGGGCGCTGCCGACTTTGAAGATGATCTGTAACTCTTTGCGTTGAGCGGTGCTGGAAAACGGCCCCCTTGTTTGACATGGGGGCCGTCGCGCTGTAAAATAGATTAGTTTGTCGCGAGGCCGCATGAACTGTGGCGATGCTATTCCGTAGTGAGGGTCCCTCAGCCTACCAAGCTGTGATTTCGTGGGTTCTTGCCCCCCCAGTTCTTCCGCGTCGCCATAGCTTTGTTATAGATTCGTTTGGTATCACCCCGTGGGTGACACATTGCCCCGGTTACAAAAGCAGTTCAACTCAAGGGAGGTATCAAGGATGAGCCAGATGACCGAAATTCGCTGGCATGGCCGCGCTGGTCAAGGCGTGGTTACTGCGGGCGAACTACTTGCCCATGCTGCAATGGAGGAAGGCAAGTATTTCCAGGCGTTTCCAGAGTATGGGTCCGAGCGTATGGGAGCGCCCGTCAAATCGTACACCCGCATTAGCAGTGAGCCTATCGAGTATCACTGCCCTATTCTCGAACCCGATGTGGTAATCGTCGTCAACCCGAACCTGTTGGGGATTGTGGACCTGACCGAAGGTCTGAAACCAAATGGGACGATTATCATAAACACCACCGAATCCCCCGACGTTATCCGTAAACAGCTCAACGTTCAGGACGCCACGATTTGGTGCGTCGACGCTGGCAAGATTGCTATGGAAGAGATCAAGCGCGATATCCCCAGCACCATGCTGCTCGCTGTTTTTGCCAAGGCAACAGGATTGGTCCAGCTTGATCCCATCATTCACCTCACTCGTGAAGAGTTGGGTGGCAAGCTTCGACCCGAAGTGGTTGAAGCGAACTTGCGCGCCTTGCAGCGCGCTT
>JAAYXX010000579.1 GCA_012515695.1 Chloroflexota bacterium | reverse complement strand
GCGCCACAGCCTCATGGCCCGGCTGGCCCGGTTGGTAGGGGTAGGGGATGGGCCTGCCGGGGAACATCGGCTCGCCGCTCATGATGTGTAGGTCCCAGTGCGGGCAGGTAGTGACGCCCTCGATGCGAGCGCGGATCTGGCCGGGGCCGGGTTCGGGCAAAGGCTGGTCGGCCCATTCCACCTGATTGGGTCCAAGATATTGCAGAGATTTCATTGTCGGGTCCATTCGAGCTTGGCGATTCAGAATTGGATAGTTTGGAAAGGCGGAACTCTCCGCCCGAAAGGTTGCAGTTACCAGTCGAGGATCACGCCGAGCACCGGCTCGCGCTTGGATTCGATCAGCGCCCAGGCATCGGCGGCCTGCGCTGCAGGAAAACGGTGGGTGATCAACGGCAGCGTCTGCAGATGACCGGCCGCGATCAGTTCGCGCGTGTGCTCCATGCGCGGCCCCGTCCAGCCGGAGACGAAATCAAGCGACAGTTCGCCGTCGCGCAGGAGTTGCAGCGACAGCAGGTCGTCGACGCCCATGAAGCCGGCGGAAACGATGTGGCCGAACTTCGCCATCATCGGTTGCAGCGTCTTGAGCGCGTCGATGGAACCGACGGTGTCCACGGCGACGCACACACGATCCGGCAGCAGATCGCGCACAGCCTGCACCCAATCGGTTTGGCGCGCGTTAACCGTGTGGCGCATGACGCCCGGCCCGAAAAGCTTGAGGCGGTAATCGTGGCGGCCCACCAGCACGACATTCGCCCCGCGCCAAGCGAGCGTCTGCGCAGCCCATTGGCCGACCATGCCATCGCCGATGACGACGGCGCCTTCGCCCACTTCGATGGGTGCACGCACGCCGCAGTTGTAGCCGACCTGGGTGAGCACCAGGCCGGAAAAGGCCAGCGGGTCGACTTGCGCAGGCAGTTTCCAGATATGTTCTCGCGGGCTGACTGAGGGCGAAATTTGCCCGGCATAAGACTGGTACATGCCGTTGACCTTGCCCATGGCGGCAAAGACGGTCTCGCCCACGGCGATGTCCGTCACGGCTTCGCCCACCCATTCGGCGACGCCGATCTTCTGATAGCCGGCCACGATGGGAAACGGCCAGGGGTCGCCGGGGCGATAGGCGGTATCGCCGGCGATGCGTTCGCCGCGTAGGAAGGAGCCTTCCGTGCCGTTGCTGATCCAGGAGTGGATGACACGCACGACCACGTCTCCCGGCCCCGGTTCAGGGCAATCGACCGAGCGGAACTCCACCTCGTTGGGGGCGGGAAAGACCACGGCTTTGGCTTGCATAGAACGTCCTTATCCTTGTGAGTGGTGAGTGGCGACCTACATTTTGATGGCGCCGGAAGTGAGGCCGGAGACGAAGGGACGCATGGCGAGCAGGAAGAGGATCAACAAGGGCAGCGACCCGAGGATATAGCCGGCAAAGAGCGGCCCGTAGTTAATCTGGAACTGGCCCTGGAAGTAGCGCAGGCCGATGGTGATCGTGCGCATGTTGTCCTGCTGCAGCGTGACCAGGGGCCAGATGTAGTCATTCCAAACGTTCAGGGTGTTGACGATGGCGACCACGCTGAGCATGGGCGTAGTCAGCGGCAGGGCGATGCTCCAATAGGTCTGAAAGATGTTGGCGCCGTCGACCGTGGCCGAGTCGAAGATGTCGTTGGGGATGGTGGCGAAGAAGCTGCGCAACAGATAGATGGCAAACACCTGCCCGCCGGCGACATAGGGAAAGATCAGCGCCCAGTAGGTATTGAGCAAACCAAGCTGCTTGATCCAGACAAAGGTCGGCACCAACGTCAGAATGAAGGGTACCATGAGCAGGCTGATCACTGTGTAGAAGAGCACGGTGCGCCCCGGGAAGGAATAGCGGGCGAAGACAAAGGCCGACATGGACGAGACCAGCAGCACGCCGGGCACGGAGATGCCCGTGACCAGCACCGTGTTCCAGAAGTACTTGCTCAACTGCTTAAAGGCCACGACATAGTTTTGCCATTGCAGGGGCAGCGTGGGCGTCATGAAGTGGTGCTGCATCTGGCTCATGTTCTTGAACGAGGTGATGATCAGGAAGTAGAAGGGCAGAAAGGTAAGCCCTGCGATCACGGCCAAGAATAGGGTAGACAGCACGCTGTAACGCTGGATGAAGCCCCAGAGACCGCTGGATTTGATTGGATAGTGCATGATCTTGTCCTATTCTGGGGTGTATTCGATGTCAGAACGGATGAAGCGCATGTTGATGACCGTGATGACAAAGATGATGATGAACAAGAACACGCCAATGGCGGAGGCATAGCCCATCTTG
>JAAYXX010000069.1 GCA_012515695.1 Chloroflexota bacterium | reverse complement strand
TCAGTCCCAGTTGGATGGAATAGGGGAAAAGCTCTTCGTACAGCTCGGCTACGGTACGCGTTGAATTGTAGAACGAATAGCCGAAATCAAAGCGGATAGCTCCACCCAGGAACTTGATATACTGCTCCCATAGGGGTTTATCCAGACCATATCTCTCATTGAGTAGCACGTGAATTTCCGCAGGGATAAACTTGGCCTTGTCCTGTAGGGCCAGTGCATCCCAAGGGCCGCCCGGAATGGCATGCATCAGAAAGAATGTCAGCGTGGCGACTATGAACAGAATTACCACAAAAGCTAAAAGACGTTGAAGGATATAGCGTCCCATACTCGATACTCTCCCTCTGCTAAGCGAAATGGCAGGCGGCCAGATGCTCAGGTTTAATCTCACGAGTGACCGGCTCTTCCGACCGGCAGATTTCCTGCGCTAACGGGCAACGCGGATGGAACGGACAGCCAGAAGGGCGTGCGATGGGGCTAGGCACGTCCCCTGTCAGTGTGCGCTTGATCTTCTCTGCCTTGGGGTCTGGCTTGGGCACGGCTGCAATGAGCGCCTGGGTATAAGGATGTAGCGGCTCGGTAACGATAGTCTTGCTTGGGCCGATCTCTACCAGCCTACCCAGATACATCACGCCGATGCGCCGGCTCATAAAACCGGTCACAGCGATATTATGCGCAATAAAGATATAAGTGAGGTTGAATTCTTCCTGCAAGTCGCGCAGCAGGTTCAAGATTTGCGCCTGCACCGACACATCCAGCGCGGATACCGGCTCGTCGCAAATCAGGAGCTTGGGGCGCAGGGCTAGCGCGCGGGCAATACCAATCCGCTGCTGCTGCCCACCGGAGAACTCGTTGGGGAAGCGCTGGGCTGCATCCGAAGGTAGCCCTACGATATCTAGCAGACGGCGCGCTTCGGCCTCGCGTCCGGCGGGAGTCCCGATTTCATGGATGTCCAATGGCTCGCGCAGAATTTCATGCACCCGCATGCGCGGGTCCAGCGAGGCAAAGGGGTCCTGGAAAATCATCTGCATCTCTCGACGCGCTTTGCGTAGCGCGGTCCCTTCCAGGGCGCTCAGATCCTGCCCCTGGAAGAGAATACTACCGCTGGTACTCTCGTACAGGCGCATGATAGTCAAACCCAGGGTAGACTTGCCGCAACCCGATTCACCCACCACGCCGAGAGTTTCTCCCGGATAGACGGATAGATTGACACGGTCCACGGCCACCAGGCGCAGGTGCTTTTGCCCAAAGAAACCACGTGTAATGGGAAAGCTCTTGGTCAGGTCCACGGTTTGCAGTAGTGGTGTGGTACTCATGACAGCTCTCCCTCCAATGCACGCCAGCAGGCGCATAGGTGATCTTGAGAAATTTGGCCCAACTTGGGGAAGGTCGTATCACAGCGCGGCATGTGGTATTCACATCGCGCAGCAAAAGGGCAGCCCGTAACTGGACTGTGCAAGTCGGGCGGAGCGCCCTCGATAGTATGCAACCGTTTGGGCCAGACCCCCAGGCGGGGGATAGAGGACATCAGAGCTTGCGTATAAGGATGCCGTGGTGACTCGAAAATCTGCAAGACAGAGCCGTTCTCAACGATCAGACCAGCGTACATGACTGCCACCTGGTCGGCCATTTCGGCCACTACTCCCAGGTCGTGTGTGATAATCATGACCGCTGTGCCGCTCAGAGTTCGTAGCTCGCGGATGAGATCGAGAATTTGAGCCTGGATAGTCACATCCAGGGCTGTAGTCGGTTCATCGGCGATAAGCAGCTTGGGGCGACAGGCCATCGCCATTGCTACCATCGCCCGTTGGCGCATGCCTCCTGAAAATTGGTGCGGATAGTTGTTCACACGCACCTCTGGCTCAGGAATACCCACCCGGTCTAGCAGCGCCACTGCCTCTTGCATGGCCTGTGTATTGGACATGCCCCGGTGACGTTTGAGCGGTTCGGCCAACTGGTAGCCGATGGTAAGCACCGGGTTAAAAGAAGTCATGGGATCCTGGAAGACCATCGAGATCTTGTCGCCGCGTATCTCTTCCATTTCCTGAGGGGAAAGGGTGAGCAGGTCGGTAGCGCGGCCTTCCTCGTATAGCAGCGCCTTGCCGCCGACGATCTGGCCGATGGGTCCCTGAATCAGGCGCATGATGGACAGGGCTGTTACGCTCTTGCCACAGCCCGATTCGCCCACTACCCCCAGCACTTCGCCTTCGTGTATGGTGTACGAGACGCCGTTGACGGCATAGACTGTACCTTCTGCCAGGTGAAACTGGGTCTGTAAGTCGGAAACTTCTAGCAGTACAGGTGATTGTGCTTGCATAGCACCGCCAATCTATGATGAAATTGATTGCAATGGGGCTCGCGGGCATAACGCCCACGAGCCCCAGAGAGGTAGGTCAGTGCTCTTCGCGGTATTCCGCTTCTTCCTGACGCATATAAATCTGGTTCCAGACGGGGCCTAGCCCGCGGAACTCTTCCACGCCCGATGCCTTGGCAACGGGTATACCACCCACATATGGCCACCAGGCCATAAAGACCAGGCCATGCGCTATAAAGGCCGCCGGAGCTTCGTCCACCAAAATGGTTTCAGCTTCCTTGTACAGCTTGTACCGCTCGGCCTCGTCGGCGATGCTGCCCGCCTCGGTCACCAGGTCATCGAACTCTTTGTTGACCCACGAGTAGTAGTTGGAACCTTTCTCGCTGGTGCTTCTAAAGATACCACCCAAGAAGTTGGCGGGGTCCATATAGTCGTACTCATAGGCACCCGCGAAGACTTCCAGGTCATGCTCCGAGCGCTTCTGGCTCCAGGTGGGGCCGTCCATGGAAACAAGCTCGACCTTGATGCCCAGGTTGGTTTCCAGTTGGTCCTTGAACCACTCGCCTAGCGCGCCGGGGGCGCCACTAAACTCGGCCTTGATCGTCAGTTGATTCCCGCTGGCGTCTTTCCCCTCAGGATACCCCGCCTCGGCCAGCAGTTGCTGGGCCAGCTCGACGTTGTACTCCTGGTAGGATTTCAGATCTTCGCTGTAGCCAGGGAAGTTGGGTGGCAACAGCGTGTAAGCGGGTACCTGCGTGCCCAATATCACGGTGTTGCAGTAGGTTTCGCGATCCAGGGCGTGGCAAATGGCCTGCCGCACCTTTTTGTTATCCAGAGGCGGCCGCATGGTGTGGAAGGCGAGCCAACTGGTCTGGAAGTTCGGGTAGAAGTGGAGCATCTGGCTGAGCTTGGGATCGGTGCGCATGCGCGCTACTTCCGTTGCGCCCACGCCCATGAGGTCGATCTCGCAGTTGAGCCAGGCGTTGAACCAGTTCGAGCCCACGAGGAACTCGACCACCCGCTGAACGCCAGCCTTCCAGGGGCCGGTGTAGTAGGGGTTGATGTCCCATTCCATGCGCTGGTTATGTTCCCACTTGGCCAGCTTCCAGGGCGATGAGGACACGTGATTCTCATCAGACCAGTGCTGCTTGTCGTTCTCGGCGATATGCTTGGGCGTGGGAACCATCGCCATCATAGCCAGCAGAGAGGGCAGGTGTGGCACAGAGCCAGACTCGCCGTGGAAACGAACGGTATAGTCGTCGATCTTTTCTACGCCGACATCCTCGCGCTTGCCAGTGCCTTCCTTGTAGGCGCGGGTGCCCTTGATATCATAGATGTACCAAGACCAGGGGTTGTCCAACTCGGGGTCTGACATGTGCTGGAAGGAAAAGACCCAGTCGTCGGCGGTAATCGGCTCGCCATCACTCCACTTGTTGTCTTTCCGTAGATGAAAGTCCCAGTACGTGGCATCCGGGCCTGCCTCCCAAGACTCGGCCTGAGCAGGCTTGAGCTCCATGTTCTCGTCGCGCCAGCACAGCGGCTCGCAGCCAAAGTGCAGTGCACAAGCGGAGGAGTACATGTCACGAGCCACGTCCAGGTGCTTGGGTTCACCGCGGTCGCCCTGGATGTAGAGAACTTGTTTTTCTAGTGGAGCGGCGTCAGCAGGAAGCTCGCGCCCCTGCGGGGTGACGATGTTGGGCTGAGCGGTGGGGGTAACCACTTTCTCAACGACCTTGGTTACTTCCTTGACCTCACCCTCGACAATGACGGTCTCCTTGACCACTTCCTGCACGACCTGGGTGACGACCTTTTCCACTTCCGTGGGCTGGGGAGCGCATGCTCCTAACACAGCCCCGATTCCGGCCAACCCCATTGCATTTAGAAAACGACGACGCGAGAATTTCTTGTCCATCTTGTCCTCCTGTGAAATGTGGGTAGTTTACGGGCAACTCAAGGCAACGTGGCTATCGGCTTGCTATGCTTTTGTTTATCCCCCTTTTTCTCGTGTTATAACGGGAGAACACCGTCCTACCCGGCACCGACCCGAGATTGCGGTGCAGTCGATTATAGGGATCAAGCAAAGCCCGAGATTACATCGCGTTCGCTGGTCTTCTCCCAGGGAAGTGTCCATGTTGTTTGGCTATATTGTTGCAGGCGCGGACAGTGCTCAATGTGTCACACGCGTACGCGCTGGAAAAGGGCTATCCATCGTTCCTAGAGAACGGGCCACACCATCTGAGAAGCGGCAGGTGGTTGGTCATGCGAAACAATTAGAGGCAAACTATACGTCGTACGGCCTCGTACGACGCCAGAGGATACGGCGCTAGAGCATGTCGTCGAGGCAGAGCTGGCCCAAGGAAGCAAATCTGTGATACTGCAAGTTGTGCATCCATGCATGTGCGTATCCTCAAACGCCAAATGATGCTCAGCCTATCTTATACTCTTACTATCTTACCTTATCTGCCCAAACTAGTCAACTCGCATATTTCGAATGCAAAGCGCGTTGGTGACTAGCAGTCATCGGCAAACTGGTGTTACGACACGCGAATGGCTTGACCACCGTATTTCTTTACAAAATACGCCAGACAGCAGCAGTTCCCATCCGGGCATCGCTCCACTTTCAAGCGGGCTAAAATGCGGCCAACGCACCTGGCAACTGAGTCGATTTTTTTTGCCAGAGCAGGTTGCCTCCGGAGCCAAGTATGCTGAAGGTACTCGATCCATGAGTATAAGCACACTCTGTTCACGGCCTAATTTGCCCATCACCACGATCCATGCGAGGGGGTGTATAATCGGTTTGCTGCTTTGTTCTGGCCGATTGCCTGTTCAACGGATTAGGAGACGTGATATGTCCGCTGCTGAACCCACTCTCTCTCCTGACTGGTCTCAAGAACTCGACATGGTCACTCACCAACTCCAAAACGAGACGATCACCCTGGCGCTGCCTGGCCTGGGCGTGGCGGGGCTGTTGTTGATGATCGGCAGCAGCGCGCTGCGCCACCCGGATGTTGGTGTTTTGCTGGGCATCAGCCTGTTGCTCTTTGCGGCGGGCATCTGGTTTTTGCATCGCTGGAATTACGCTGTTGCGGCGTGGGCACTGGTGATCGGCGTGCTGGCGACGGTGTTGATTGTTATCTGCTGGAACGGCGTGGGGGTGGCCGTCGGGCTATTGGTGGTTCCCGTGGCGCTGGCCACCGTGTTGCTCAGTCGCCTGGCGGGGGTGGCGGCAGCCGGCTGTTGCACCCTGTTTGTGTTGCTGGTTCCAGAATCGCTCGTGTTTGTCCCGTTCCAGGTGTGCGTGGTGGCCATTATAGCCATATGGAGCATCATCGGGATCATCTTGCTGGCTTTGCGCCCGCTGCTGACCACTGTGCAGTGGGCCTGGTCGAGTTATAGGCAGAGCCAGGCCATGCTGGAACAGGCGCGAGATTATCAGGGCCAGTTGCATCAGGCGTTGGACGAACTCACCACCACCAATATGCAATTGAGCCGCCTGAATCAGCACACCCAGTCATTGCGCCAGATTGCGGAGGAGGAACGCCACATCAAAGAGCGATTTGTGGCGAACGTCAGCCACGAATTGCGTACGCCCCTGAACATGATCATCGGCTTTTGCGAGATCATCACCCAATCGCCCGAGACGTATGGCGACGCCGTGCCGCCCGCGTTGCTGGCCGACCTGGCCGTCGTCTTGCGAAACGGCCAGCACCTCCTGAGCCTGATTAACGACGTGCTTGATCTCAGCCAGATCGAATCTCGCCGCGTGTCCCTGATCAAAGAGCGGGTCTCCCTTGCCGAGATTGTGCAGGCCGCCACTATTGCTGTGCGCCCATTGTATGCCTCCAAAGACCTGTACCTGGAAAGCGATATCCCGGCGGATCTCCCGCCCGTTTTCTGTGATCGTACGCGCATCCGAGAGGTGCTGCTCAACCTGTTGAGCAACGCCGGGCGCTTTACCGAGCGCGGGGGCGTGCGAGTTCGGGCCTGGCGCGAAGGGGGCGACATCGTCATCAGCGTGGCAGACACTGGCCCAGGGATTGCCGAGGAGGACCACGACAAGCTCTTCAAGCCCTTCCAGCAGCTAGACGTAACGGTGAGGCGACACTATGGCGGCACGGGCCTGGGGTTAACCATTAGCAAGAACTTTGTCGAATTGCATGGGGGGAGCATGTGGGTGGAGAGCGTTGCAGGGCAGGGGGCCACCGTCCTGTTCCGGTTGCCCATTGACCCGCCCGCCCCGGTGGAGGGTGGCCCATTGCGTTGGCTGAACCCCTATCGGCCCTATGAAGAGCGGGTGCGTTCCTCAATCCTCAAGCCGGTGGTTGTGCGCCCTCGCCTGGTGGTCATCGAGAGCGGGACCGCGATGCAAAAGCTGTTGGCCCGCCACCTGAATAATGTCGAGGTTGTGCCCGTGGCCGATCTGGAAGAGGCGTTTCAGGAGATGAAACGCGAGCCTGTGCAGGCGCTATTGATCAACGACTTGCAGGTAGATGAAGCCCTACAGCGCGTCAGCGCGTCGTCGAGGTTGCCCTATAGCGTGCCCGCTATTATCTGTTCCGTTCCGGGCGTGGAGCAGGCTGCCGGGGCGTTGGGCGCAGAGGATTATCTGGTCAAGCCGATCTCGCGCAAAATGCTGCTAGAGACGCTAGAGCGGGTGACGCCGGACGCCAAGACGGTG
>JAAYXX010000578.1 GCA_012515695.1 Chloroflexota bacterium | reverse complement strand
GTATCATACGCCCTGCGCGCCAGCCAGGGCCGCCCTGTTCTATGGAGAGGCGTTACGTGGGCAGATTGAGCAGGGACAACTCTCTGCGGCTGCTCAGTGTGTTTTGAACCTGTCGCATGTGCGCTATATGCTGGTACAGTTGTCGCCCACGTATGGGTCAGCCGTGGAGCAGTTGACCCGGACGGGCCAATGGCATCTGGTGCATCGGAGCGAGCGCGTCGCGCTGTTGGAAAACCCCTCGGTCAGACCCTATGTGCAGGTATACGGCGCGGGCCTGCTCTATCGCGGCGCGACGGAGGAAGAGCTATTCCAGCAGTTGGCGGCGGCTGTCGAGCGGAATTACGCGCTGGTGGAACAGCCCACCGTTCGCGGCGGGAGCGGGATGGGAGAGGCGGCCTTGCTCGTCAGGCAAGCGGCAGATGCAGATATGGAGGCGCTGCCAGACATCGCGACGCCTCGCATACAATGGAGCGTGGAGCGCCCCCGCAGCACCGAGATCGTCCTCCGGGCGCAAGGGGCCGCGCCCTTGTTGCTGATGGTGAGCGAAACGTGGTATCCCCACTGGCGGGTTTATGTCAATGAAGAGGAGCAGCCTTTGCTGCGGCTCAATGGCAACTTTATCGGGGTCTATGTAGCCGAGCCGGACAGCATCATTCGCTTTCGCTACACGCGACCCTGGTATATCTGGCTCGCCTATCTCACCAGCGCCCTCGGCGCACTCGCCTTCGTCGCGGGATTCTCCCTCACCCCCGGCTTTCCCTCCCCCGGCTGTACTCAGCCGCCCGGCTGTACTCAGCCGCCCGGCTGTACTCAGCCGCCCTCTCCCAAAGGGCGAGGGCGGCATATATGCCGCGCTAATCGCCTTCTCCCTTGAAAGGGAATTGGACCGACGCCATCCTTGGCGGCAACCGTCCTAGATGCCGGTGCCAGCAGCTCTACGAGTCGGAAGGGGCGGATGAGGGGGGCTTGAGAGGCGCAAAAGCCCTCACCCCCGGCTTTCCCTCACCCTCGGCTGTACTCAGCCGCTCGGCTGTACTCAGCCGCTCCCTCTCCCAGTGGACGAGGGAGTGGGGGGCCTTTCCCCGCGCTGCCGGATGACGCGAGCGGGCACGCCCACAGCCACACAATTCGGCGGCAGAGCCTTGGTGACCACCGCTCCCGCGCCCACCACCGCGCCGTCGCCAATCGTCACGCCATCCAACACCTGCACACTCAACCCCAGCCAGACGTTATCCCCCACCACAATATCACCAGAGGAGGTGATCTCCTGCTCGCGGATATCTACTGACAGGTCGTCAAAGCTATGCTCATAGGGGCTGAACCCGCAATGCGGGGCCACCTGCACATGGCTGCCGATGTGCGTGCTACCCAGGAACCCCTTGATATTACAGTTCGACTGGATATGCGTGTGGTCGCCAATGGTCACGCTGCCCCCGCGCCCGATCTCGATAATCGTGCCCCGGTAGAGATGCACCCCCTCGCCCAGCCGCACTTCGCCGCCGTCCTCATGGGCATAGATCGTCACATAGTCGTCAATGAAGCATTGTGGCCCGACAGTCAGCCGCGCACAGTGAATCTGCGCCCTGGGCGAGATGTACGGGTGGCGCGTGAGATGGGCCAGCACCCGCCGGTCTTTGTACGGCCCGCGAAATGCCCCGGCCAGCCGCATGCATATCCCGCCCACCACCGGCGCGGCGGACAGCCGCATCAGCATCGTCGTAACGCTTCGCCTGACCTTGAACCCAATGCTCAATGTTTCACTCTCCTACTGGAATCGCCTGACTGTCACCCTTCGCCCCGTCTCGCACCGCCCGCCGCTCCCTCTGGGAGAGTGCGACTGTCAGCCGAGCGGCTGAGTACAGCCGGGGGTGAGGGATCTCCCATCGGACCGCCGCCATCCTTGGCGGCTTGATATGATGCCGGCTGGAAGCCGGCGGTCCAATCTCGCCTGCAAGGCGCGGCTACTTTCTCGCACCCCTCTCCAAATCTGGTTCAGCGACGGGGATGAGGTCCTAGACATACCCATTCGCGCGGAACCAGGCCACCGCCCGCCCAAAAGCCTCCTCCAACGGCGTCTGCGACAGCCCCAGCTCCCGAATGGCCCGCGTGGGGTCCGCCGTCAGCGCCGCCGGGCGAAAACCCACCGGCCTCGGTTTTTCCGGGCGCAGCCAACTTCGCAGGGCCGCCACCAGCCGCCGGGGGCCAAATCGCCCCGCCTGAGGCGCAGCCAGCCCCGACACCCGCTCCATCAGCGCGTAAAAGTCGGCCAACTGCAAATTGCCCTCGGCGTGGCCCAAAATATACCGTTCCCCCGGCTTGCCCAGCCAGGCAGCCAGCAGATGCCCTCGGGCCACATCCTCTACCGGTACGAAATTGATCCCGCCCGGCAGATACGAGGGCGTCTGCCCCCGCAGATAGGCCACAATGCGCGCGCCCGTGCTGCTCGGCTTGATATCGCGTTCCCCCACTGGCGCGCAGGGATTCACCACCACCACCGGCGCGCCCTGGCTGGCCAGCTCTAGCGCGATGCGCTCCCCTTCCAGCTTGGAACGAGCATAGGGGCTGGCCGTCTTCCACTCGTTAAAAACGTCCGCCTCATTGGGCAGCCGGTTCCCTTTCGGGCGGCCAATCGTGCCAATGGTACTGGTATGCACAATAGCCGCTACCCCGGCCTCTGCCGCCGCGCTCAACACGTTCCGCGTGCCTTCCACGTTAACACGGAACATCTCGGCAGCCGCGTCAGGCCGCGTGCTATAACAGGCCGCCACATGATACAGGTGTTGGCAGCCGCGCAGCGCTTGTTCCAGCGCCGCCCGGTCGCCCAGATCACCCTCCACCAGGGTTACATCCAGGCCCTCCAAGTTACGCAGGTCGCTGTTGGAGCGGACCAGGCAGGCCACCTGAAACCGCTCCTGCAATAACGCCCGCACCACCGCCGAGCCAACGAACCCCGTCCCCCCCGTGACCAAGGCTCGCATCACGCCCCCTTGCCCATCGGCAGTCTGTCGGCGCGCCATTTTGGCGCAGGTTTGCGCGCCTGCAAGGCGCGGCTATCCGCCTCCTCTCCCGTCCCCCGGGGTGAGGGCCAGTCGGCGCGCCATCCTGGCACGGGTTTGCGCGCCTGCAAGGCGCGGCTACTATCCGCCTCCTCTCCCGTCCCCCGGGGTGAGGGCCAGTCGGCGCGCCATCCTGGCACGGGTTTGCGCGCCTGCAAGGCGCGGCTACCTATCCGACCCTGAACCATCGGCGAGCGCGGTTCACACAAAAATTCGCTTCCCGGCAATCCTGCCGCGGCCAACGTCCCCCCCAGTTCGCTGTTGACCAATTGTCTGCC
>JAAYXX010000068.1 GCA_012515695.1 Chloroflexota bacterium | reverse complement strand
GAGGTGGTGTTCCGCGATTCGGACTATAGCCTGGAAGATCGGCGCCCGCTGTTGCTGATAGATTGGGTGTATACTCCGCCGACAGCCACGCCGACGAACACGCCCGAGACGCCGACCAACACGCCGACAGTCACGCCGACTGTCACCCGCACGCCACCCGTGCTGGACGAGTTCCTGTATCTGCCTTTGGTCTTGGACTAGAAAGAACAGGTGAGCCGGTAGAAAGTGAACGTTGCTGAGGGGCGGGGCCTGCCCCAGCCTCTCAGGCAGTTCTGAGATTTCGCTCGGTCAAGGTTGACCCGATTGAGCTGTATATCGAAAAGGAGCAGAGTGAAAAAGATTCTTCTGATAGCAACGGCGCTCTTATTGTTAGTGTGTGTACAACAGGCCTGGGCTGCGCCTCCTGGGCTGCCTTCTACGTTCTATGGCAATGTGCGCGTTGACGGCAAAAGCGCCCCGGCTGGCTCGTATGTCTCGGCCCGCATCGGGGGCAAGACGTTTGGGCGAGTGCAAGTGGCCCAAGACCCCACGTATGGCATTGTGTACGCGCTGGACGTGCCTGCCGACGATCCGGCGACCTCCTCGGTGGAGGGCGGCAAGAACGGCGATACCATCGTTTTCGTTGTCGAACTGCCGGGTGGCGGCACACGCACGATGATGCAGCAGGGAACGTGGCGGAGCGGAAGCTCGATGGCGTTTCACCTGACCAATTGGGCGGATGCGACTATTCCCCTCGTTTTCTCGCGACGTTGAGTAATACGGCTACTGGTGGCCGGTAGACCAAGAGGAACACTATCATGAAAGTGGATTTTCGCATTCTGGTGGTTTTCTTCCTGGTGGCGCTTGCTGCCAGTAGCCTGGTGTCTGCGACGACCACCGACCCGGACGCGGTGGAAACGCCGCCCGCCGGGCCTGCGGGGCCGGTTGCGGAGGAGGCTCCCCGAACTGCCGGGCAGATTCAGGCGGTGAATGGGCCGCTGGGCGACGGGTATGGCGGCACGATTCGGGGGATCGTGTACGAGGACCTCAACGGGAACGAGGTCTATGATGAGGGCGAGCCGGGGGTGGAAAAGGCGCAGGTTCTCTTGACCGATGGCTTTGGCGCGGTCAAAGATCAACGCCTGACCAAGGTGGATGGGCTGTACAGATTTGAGGACCTGATGCCTGGCTCCTATTGCCTGGAAGAAGTAGACCCGCCGGGCTTTGGCTCATCCACAATCAACAAGATCTGCCTGTCCCCTCTGGGCGAAGGGCAGGTGATCGAGCACAACTTTGGCGATGTGCGCCTGCCGACGGCCACGCCAACCGAAACCCCGATCCTATCGCCGACGCCCACCGGCACCGCGACCCCTGGCCCCACCTCCACGGCCAGCCCTACCGCTACGCCCGCTTCGTACCTTGACCCCAGCGGCGCTTTCTCGGCTTATTGCCAGGGTGTGTTCTGGGGGGATACCACGGACAAGCCGAACCGGGTGAGCCAATATGGTGACCTGGTCTGGCCCGAAACCGGGCCGGAGGATATGTACATCCTGATCAAGACCGTGGCCAGCGATCTGACCGTCAGCATTGAAGGAACGAACGGCCAGGATATGGACGTGTTCTTGCTGTCCGCTCCCTACCCGGAGGATCTGGTGGAGGGTGGAGACAGGGGGTTTACCGTCCCCAACCTTCAGCCGGGGACCTACTATCTGATGGTGGATGGCTATAATGGCGATGCGGGGCCGTATCGGCTGGTCATCTCTTGTGAAGGGGAGCCGACGATCACCCCGACGCCCACGCTGTCGCCGACGCCCACCAACACGCCGGTCTTGTGCTACGAGCCGCTTGTTTTCCGGCAACCCACGCCCACCCCTACGGTCACGCCGACGATGGTGCCTTACGCGCAGGCGGTGAATTGCGGCTCGAGTACGTCGTATGATGCCAGCGATGGGTACACGTATCGCGCGGACAGGCAATTCACCGCCGGGGCCTGGGGCTGGCAGGGCGCTGTGTCAGGCGTCTGGCCGACGACCCCTATCACCAGGGACATCGGCAACACGCACGATGACCCCCTCTACCAGATTCATCGGCACTCGATGAACGGCTACTATTTTGCTGTGCCCAATGGCCGGTATGAGGTGCTGTTGCGTTTCGCCGAGATATTCCCGTATGCCAATCTGGGCGACCGGGTCTTTGCCGTGGATATCGAGGGGCAGCGCAAGCTGAATCAGTTTGATCTGTTGAGCAAGACCACCAGATACGGCGCGTGGGATGAGAAATTCACGGTCGATGTGAAGGATGGACTGCTCGAGATCACCTTTGCGGCGCAATCGCCCAACTATACTCCGGCGATCAACGCCATTCGGGTGGTTCGCGTGCAATAGTTGTGATTGGGTCGAAATATGTTGACCCCCGGCGGCAGTTCTGCTACACTGGAGTTAGCTTACCAGAGGGGGACGAGTGCCGGTAAACCACAGGCAAATGTGGCAATATTCGAACCGCGGGCAGCCCCCGCGGTTTTTGTTTTCCAGGGCGCGGGAACGGCTGAATAGTGAACAGGAGCAGGGGTATTCCCAAGTATGGATTTGCGTGAAGGGATTGTGATTCGTACTCACGGCGGCCACTACTATGTGCAGTCGGACGGGCAGGTTACTGATTGCACGATTCGGGGGCGCTTGAAAAAAGAGCGGGCCAAGGCGGACGTGGTCGCCATTGGCGACCGGGTGTATTGGTCCGAAACCGAAGAGGGGTTTGGGGTGATCGAGGAGGTGCAGCCCCGCAAGTCGGTGCTGGCGCGCACCCCACCGCCGCCCCGCGCCGCCATCGCCCAGGTGATCGTGGCGAACCCTGACCAGGTGTTGATTGTTTTCGCGGCGCGCAATCCGCCCCTGAATCCCTTGATGCTAGACCGCTATCTGGTGGCGACAGAGGGGGCGGAACTGCCCGCAGTCATCGTCATCAACAAGGCCGACCTGATCGAGGATGACGAGGATCTGGAGGTTCCCCGGATGTATACGGGGATCGGCTACAATGTGCTCTTTACCAGCACGGTAACGGGCTATGGGATTGAGGAACTGCGCGCCCTGCTCCGGGACAAGCTGTCTGTGCTCACCGGGCCTTCGGGGGTGGGCAAGTCGAGCCTGTTGAACGCGCTATGGCCTGACCTGGACCTGCGTGTTGGCGAGATCAGCGAGGTACACGATCGGGGGCGGCATACTACCGCCGTGGCCCGCCTGCTGAACCCGGAGGAAAACACGTTCGTGGCGGATACGCCGGGCATGCGCCAGTTTCGCTTCTGGGATATTGACCCGGAGCAGTTGGACTATTTCTTTCCCGAAATGCGCCCCTTCCTGGGGGATTGCCGGTTCCAGCCATGTACCCACATGCACGAGCCGGATTGCGCCGTGCAGGCGGCGGTTGAGCGGGGGGAAATCCCCGAACTGCGCTATGAGAGCTATCGCCGGATGTTCGAGTACGGGTTCTAGGGATGGCGCCGCTACAGGCTTTGTAGAAAGCGGCGGAGGACGTGCCCGACGATGGGCGGGTTGGCGAGTGTCTCATCGGGGGACGCCAGGACGTGCAGTCGGGCGTTGGGCAGGGCCGCGGCCATGCGCTCGGCTAACGCCAGCGGGTGCAGGGTGTTGTTCGGCGCGGCGAGCAATTGCACGGGGATGTTCAGCCGGGCCAGGGGGCTGAGGTCTGGCAGGATCACCCAATCGGCGACGGTTTGCAGGGCGGTCGCCAGGCTTTCTGTCTGATGGCAGCGCAGGATACCGGCCCATGCGGCAGCACTCTCGGCGTCGCATCCGGCCTGTATCTCGGATTCCTGGTTCTTGCGGGCAAAGCGATCGATGCCCAAGTGCGCCACCGAGCGCCCCCAGGTTTTCATTGCCTCGCGGCCCGGGTTTGGCTCGTCGGCAAAGGCGGGGAGAACGAGGAACAGCGCCGAGATGCGCTCGGGATGGGCCAGCGCATAGAGCAGGGTGGTAGCGCAGCCCATAGACTCGCCGCCCACAATGGCCTGCGGGAGATTCAGCGCATCCAGTACAGCGCTCAAGTCTGCCGCCATGCGGTGTGGGGCGTAAAGCTGCGGGTCGGTGACCGGGCTGGAATCGCCGTGACCGCGCTGGTCATAGATCACCGTGCGGTAGCTGTCGGCCAGCGGGGCCAACTCGCGCCGCGACCAGTGGCGGCTGCCGGTGAGGCCGTGGGCGTAAACGATTGCCGGACCCGTCCCGTAATCTTCTACGGCGAGTTGTAGACCATCAGAAGGAACTCGTTGCATCATGGCGTTTGTCCTGAAGGGAGGCTAGGTCTCAGCATCCCCGAACGGGCATTCGGGGATGCTGAGGTTGAATCTAGATATCGGCGGTCATGTCGGGCAGGGAGAACGCCCGCACAGCGCCGGGGTTGCCGGAGCATTGCACGGTGTAGGCGGTGTCCGGCTCCAGGTTCAGGCAGTTGTCGCTCAGCTCGACATCGTTTTCCGTCTCGATGAACACGCCAAACGCTGGAACGTTGGAGCAGAGGGTGATCTGGTCGCCGTCTGCCCAAATCTCAATATCGGGCTGGCGCAGGGCCAGGTTGCGGAATCGCTCCATCGCCAGATAGTTGGTATACGACACGCCATTGATGAGCATCTCGACATAAAAGACGATATCCAGCAACTCGCCATTGCGCTCGACGGGCAGCGTTGTGCCGTCGCCATCGGCGGGCAGGATGCGGGGGGTATGGCCGATGCCGAGGGCCTGCAGGCTGAGCTTTTTGAGTGTGCTGACGCCGTTGGCGGGCAGCGTGATCGAGAAACGACGCTCTAGCACGCGGGTTCCGTCCAGGCGATAGGCCGAGATGCGGGCCTTGCCCTCGACTTCTTCCAGCCGATCGCTCACGGCGCGCAGGACGATTTCGTCGCCCTCTTGCGATAGGACAGGCAGGATCGTGTCAAAGAACCGGCGGGCGTAATGGTAGAGGCCCTTCTTGCGGCGGTAATAGTCCAGGCAGGACCAACTGGCGACGGGCCAGCAGTCGTTGAACTGCCAAAAGAGAGCGCCGGAAGTCATAAACTGGCGCAATCGCCAATGCTCCACGCCGGTCTTGATGGCTTCGGCCTGCACGAACTGGGTCAGATGCACAAAGCTGTGCAGGTCTTTGGGCAGCCCCACCCGGCCTACGAGAAAGCGCATCAATCGCTCGGTTCCTGCGACCATCTTGTTGTGGCCGACGATGACCGGGCTGAGGATGCGGCGGTCTTCGGGGGCGGTATAGGAAAGCACGGTTTGCCAGGTGGGCATGGCCTGAAAACCGAACTCGCTGATAAAGCGGCCTGTGTCGTTGCGATACCGGTCATAATCCTGCCAACCGCTCCACACGTCCCACGAGTGGCGGTCGCCATCGGTCATGGCGTTGGGTTTGCCGTCGCCATAGGGGCTGGAAACCCAGTAGGGGCGGGAGGGGTCGAGGGCATCGCAGAGCTGCGGCAGAATCTCGCGGTAGATGGTGTTGCCCAGGTACTTGGGCACGCCGTTATGCCACCACTCGTCAAAGCCCCAGTTGTTCTCGTTGTTGCCGCACCAAAGCACGATGGAGGGGTGGTTTCGCAGGGCGATCAGCACCTGCCGGGCCTCCTCGCGGGCCAATCCCTGGAACCAGTCCAGCTCGTCGGGGTATTGGGCGCAGGCGTACATGAAATCCTGCCAGACCATGACGCCCATCTCGTCGCACGCCTCGTAGAATGCCGGGTCCTCGTAAATCCCGCCGCCCCAAATGCGGAGCATGTTCATGTTGGCTTCCCGCGCCAGGCGAATGTGCGCGTAATAGTCCTCACGCGTCAGGCGGGGGAGCAGGTTGTCAGCGGGAATCCAGTTGGCCCCTTTGGCGAACACCTTGACCCCGTTGATCTGGATGACGAACGAGCGCCCCTCGGCGTCTGTCTCTTGAAGCAGCTTGACCGTGCGAATGGCAGAGCGGAAGGTCAGGGTATCGAGGACGTGATCCGCGTCTCGCAGGGTGATGGTGATCTCGTACAGGGGTTGCTGGCCCATGCCATTAGGCCACCACAGGCGAGGGCGCTGCACGGCGAGGCTGGCGCTGACCATGAGTTGATCCTGGCGGTAGTCGACGGGCACGGTGGCGCTGGCCTGCAGTTGGCCGTCGAGGGCGAGGGTGATGTCGGCCTCCAGGTCTTCGAGGTATTGCTCCCCGAACAGGTCGATGGCGGCCTCTACCCGCACCTGTGCCTCGTGGCGGGCGATGCTCTCGGTATAGAAGAACGGCTCGGTGATCCGGGCGTGCCGCGTCACTTCGATATACACGGGCCGCCAAAGCCCCACCTGCACAATGCGGGGGCCCCAGTCCCAGCCGTAAGCGTATTGGGCCTTGCGGATATAGGCCCTGGCCGGGTCGCAACTGCACCGCAACTGGAAGGGGCTGTGCTGTGCCATTGCCCGGATGGTCGTGGCCGCCGAGTAAAAGCGCACCTGGAGCGTGTTCTCGCCCGGCTCGACCAGGTCTTGCAGGTCAAAGCGATAGGTGGCAAACATATCCAGGCTGGTGCCCAGATATGCGCCATTGACATAGATATCAGCGATGGTATCGACGCCTTCTAGCACCAGTCCGATACTGTCGCTGTCCAGGGCATCTTGAGGAAGCTCAAAGGTGCGTCTATAGACCCACTCTTTGTCTTCCAGTTGATGCATCTCGATTTCATTTAGCCGATAGAATGGATCAGACACACGACCGAGTCGCAGCAGGTCCAACTGCACGCAGCCAGGGACCGTGCCTTCTAGCCATTCACTCGCACCAACCTCGCGGAATTGCCATTTCCCGTTCAACGGGATCCTGGTTTGCATGGGGGTGCTCTCCTATTCTACAGAGTTGGTAGCGGACCCAGATGGGCCCGAAGGCGAAAAGCCTAAGGGAGCGATGGATGGCGCTCCAATGGGAAAATCCCCGTTACATGCAGACCACCGGCCCTTGAAGGTGGACCCGCTGGGGCCGGTGCGAGTCATGTTACACGCTCATTAATAGGTATAGTAGCACGGTTTGGCAGTTATGGCAAGATGATGCGCAAGACAGACCACCGAAAAGCAGCCATAGAACAGGCTAACAAACAGGTCACGAGGGGACTGAAAGGGGATTGCCGAGACCGGCCACCCGCCCGGAAAATTGAGCGGGTGGCCGGTGTGCTGGTGGCGTCAGGTGACAGTCGGCTCGACGTTCGCGTTCATATGGAACAGGTTCATGGGGTCGTACTTGTTCTTTAGTTCCACCATTCTATCATAGTTTGGGCCAAAGATGTCGCGAGCCAGCAGTTGCTGTTCTTCCATCAATCCGGCAAAGTTGACATAGATACCGCCCGCATAGGGCTGCATATCGGTCCAGAACTGGCGCGCCCAACGGATGTTGTCCTCGTTGGCGCGCGGGTCGGTCCAATGTCCCTCTATGCTCAACAGATAAGGGGCGTTGCGGCGGGCATACGCTGTATCTTCGGGGGCTATCCGGCTGATGGCGCCGCCCAGGTGCCAGACGACGACATTCGATTGGGGCGAGGGGGCTTGGGCGCAATGATCCAGGATAGCGCCGATGGTTTCGTCTTCCAGCACGTTCAGGTAAGAGGATTTCCAGTAGTAAAGCTCGCCTGGCGGATAGTCGCTATCGAATATCCCTTGAAAGCGGGTATACGACAGAACGCTGCTGATGTCGATCAGGGGTTTGTCGAACTCGCGCAGGGGTTGCAGTACCTCTTCCCCGTCATCCACTGAACCGGTGTAGCAGGTGGCGAACAGGATTGCCTGCTGTCCATGCGTGTCTTCAGGGAAGGCGGGGTCGGAGGGGATTGTCCAAAAGCTGGCGATGAGGCTGACCTCATCCGGCGCAGAGGCGGCGTACTCGCGGAAGAACTCGAGCGCGTCGCGGCCCCTGCCAGCCGAATAGTTCACCATGGCGCACATGAGCATCGGGCCGAGTTCGTGCAATTCGAACTCGAAAGAGGTCACGACGCCCAGGTTGCCTCCGCCGCCGCGCAGGCCCCAGAACAGGTCCGCGTTTTCGGTGGCGCTGGCCGTGATGACCTCCCCTTCTGCCGTAACGACCTCTGCCGAGCGCAGGTTGTCGCAACTCAGGCCCCACTTGCGCCTGAGCCATCCCAGGCCGCCTCCCAACGTGAGACCGGCTACTCCCGTTGCGGATATCAGCCCGCCGGGGGTTGCCAGGCCGACGGCCTGCGTCTCGCTGTCCACGCCATGCCAGGAGGCTCCGCCCTGGACGCGGGCCAGGCGGTCGCTTTCGCTCACCTCAACGTTTCTCATGCGCGACAGGTCGATGACGAGACCGCCATCATTGACGGCGTTGCCGGAAACGTTGTGCCCGCCACCTCGGACGGAGAGCAGGATTTGGTGCGAGCGCGCGAACCGCACGCACTCGACCACATCTTCGACGTTGGCGCACCGGGCAATCAGGGCTGGCCGCCGGTCAATCAGCCCGTTCCAGACCCGCCGGGCTTGCTCGTAGTTGGGGTCGCCAGGGTGTATCAACTCCCCGCGCAACCTCTCCCCGAAATCGTCAATTTCCAATTCCCCAAGGCTGGTTGTGTCGCCTTTTACGGTCGCCATATCCATGCCTGATATTTCTCCTTTCTGGCTTCTGTGAGTCTTGTCAGCATCCAGCCGACCAGGAGTGATGGCTCGGCCCCTGCCACTGGAGCCACGGCGCGGGGGCGGGGAAAAGGGTCGTGTTGGCAGGTCGAGCGGGCGCGAAGAGGCGACGCAGGGGGGCGCGGCGCAGCGATATGATGCGGCGCGGCGTTCGCATTGGTGCGGGGTTTGATGGTCGTCTCTTGTTGAGGATGCTGACGGGTGACTCGCAGGAATCGAGCACGCCAACATACTGCCGGGTTGCAGGGGGGATGTGCTGCGCTGTTGGGCGCGACGCCGATGCGGTGGAGTTCTGTTGCAGCATAACACGCATACAGATCAGTGTCAAAGAGTGGGTGCGGCGATATTCGGCGGTCCCGCCTGGGACTGAATGTCCCAGGCTGCGGAAAGAGGAAACCCGCTAATGGAGATTTAATATTTACTTCGGTAACCCGCCGTGCCATCGCGTAGGCAGTTGAAACTGCACCAACCGTTGCAATCGCCAACAAGTTGGCGATGCAAAGGTTGCCGCGGTTTCAACCGCCCATCTTAATGGCTGTTACCGAGCTATTTTGCTAGAACTCATCAACTGCCTACAGCGCACCCGTATGTCCTGTTTCGGACGGCGGAGCAGGATGGGCCGCCTTCCGCATGCATATCATGCGGAAGGCGGCCGCTCTCTATTGTCGGACTGGGCGAACGGCCCTGGTCAGGGTAGAGCGCGCGCTGGCGCTGGGGCGATTGGCGTAGTGGCGGCGATGACATGGACGCGCAAGCGCGCATCAGGGGCGGTGTGGCCGTCCAGCGGGCAATACATCGCATAGGTGCCGGGGCGCAGGTACACCTTCATGGTGCGCGTTTCCCCTGGTTGCAGTGGCACATCGAATTCGCGCCCGTAATTCTCGCCCTCGATTCTCAGGCTGTGGGGTACGCTGCCCGCGTTCGTCACCCGGAACGCGATCGAACCGGATGAGATGCGGGTGGGCATGTTGATTTCTGGGGCGGATTCGGTTAGCTCGACGCTGATCGCCTCATGGTTCTCGGTGATCGGGGTCTCGGTGCTCTGCGCGCTGCTGGCGCGGGGGGCGATGGTCTGCGGAATGCGCGGCGTTGGTGTGCGCGGCTCGGCGGTAGGCGTCGGGCCGCTCGGGCCGCCCAACCGCAGGGCGATCAGCAAGGGGTTGTCCCCGGCTCCGGCGGGAATGAGAATGGTGTCACCGGCCACAGCGGGCCAGCCGTTGATCCCAGCGGGGGCCTGGTAGCTCCAGACGATGTCGCCGTTTTCCCTGTCCAGCGCATAGACCACGCCGTCAAAGGTAGAGGTGAAGAGCAGGTCGTTGACGATGGTGGTGGCCCCAAAGCTGGCAGCGTTCAGGTTCGTCTGCCACAGGATTTCGCCGGTGGCGGCGTTGATCGCGACGATCAGAGTGCGGGCTTCGGAGAGGTTTGTTCTGACCTCGGCGTTTCGCGCTGCCTCGGTGCCGCTGTTGGCCCCAAAGCCGGTGGCCGTGTAGGTTGTGGGCAGGTTCAGCACGGGCACATATAGCACGCCGTCCGCCAGGGACATGGGGGTCTCCACGCCGCCGAACAGGCCGGGCAACACCTCGACGATCTCGCCGGGTGGCACTTGCTCCAGGTCGTCATTCTGATGCGCGCCAACCGACGTTTCCCAGATCACCTCGCCTGTCTCCTGGTCAAAGGCGAGAATCCGCCCGACTTCGCCCGCGCCGATGACCACCGACCGCTCGCGCCCTTCGTGCTCGATGGCGGTGAGTACGGGCGGAATCTGAAAGTCATGACCGAACAGGGCGTGCGGCTTGACCTGGTTGAACCATATGCGCTCGCCGGTTCTGTGGTTCATGGCGAGAATCGAGTTGGTGAAGAGGTTGGGGCCGGGGCGGCTGGCCGCGTTGGGCCAGTCTACCGTGCCAGGGAAGGGAGCCGGGTTGCCAGTGCCCCAGTAGGTCAGGCCGGTTTGGATGTCAATGGCGGGCGGGAACGAGACGCTGCCGCCGCTATTCACTTCGGGATGCCCCCAGAAGCCTTGCTCGACCACCTGGAACTCCCAGACGATCTCGCCGGTGGCCTGGTCGAGGGCATAGATTACGCCGCTGGTGCCGGGCGCGTACTGGCGGAACGTGTCGCCGTTGTTCCGGTCGAGCACCCCGGCAGAGGTGCCGGTGAAGACAAGCCCGTTGAATACGTAGGGCTGTTGCGCGCCGGTGAGGCCCTTCAGTTGGGTAGACCATAGCTCCCTGCCGGTGCGGCGGTCCAGTGCGCGAATGATGTTCGCGCCGCCGTGGACAAACACCTTCTCATAGCCCACGCCCGGACCGTTGGGGCCGGTGGCGGGTTCGTCGTAGAGGTGTCGCCAGACCAGGTCGCCAGTTTGCAGGTCCAGCGCGAACACGTTGCTGCTGAGGTCTTGGAAGTAGACGGTACCATCCAGGATGAGGGGGTTGGTGGACGCTGACCCAAACGGGCTGGAGCCGGGAATGGGGAAGGCCCAGGCGACATCCAACTGGTCCACGTTGGAAGAATTGATGCGGGCGTCCAGGGCCATGCGCGTATTGCGATAGTCCTTGTTAGCCATCGGCCACTCGTTGACAGCCCGGGCGACCTCCGGCGGCACAGCAGGCAAGCGGGTCGCGGGCTGCGCGGGCGGAGCAACGCCCGGCTGGGGCGTGGGGGTCGGTGTAAAGGTAGGAGTGGGCGTTGGCGTGGGGGTATTGGTGGGGGTAGGGGTCGGGGTGTTGGTCGGCGTCCGCGTCGGCGTGATGGTTGACGTGGCTGTGGCCGTTACCGTCGCTGTAGAAGTGGCCGTTACCGTCATGGTGGCCGTAGACGTAGCTGTTGCTGTCATCGTCGCCGTGGACGTAGCCGTTGCTGTCATCGTTGCTGTGGACGTGGCCGTCGCTGTCATCATACCCGTGGCCGTAGCTGTCGGCGTCAGTGTGCCGGTTCCGGTGATCGGGCCACCGGGGGCTATGCCAGGGGGTGCTGCTGTTGGCGCCAATGTGGGCGATGTGGTGGATGTAGGGGTTACCTGAATGGTAGGCGTTGATGTGGGTGTTGAGGTGGGCGTGGAGGGCGCCTCGGTAGGTGCGGCGGTGGGCGGCGCGACGGTAGGGGCATCGGTGGGCGGGGGAGCCTCGGTCTCCTCAGGCTGCGGTTCTGCGCCGGGCGTCTCCTGCCCAAGCTGGGCTGCTTGCTCTATGCTGGCTGCTTCGGGAGTCTGGCAGCCAGCCAGTATCAATGCCACGACGAGAAGGAGAGTGACTAGTAGGGTTCTCCTGCTCATCTTTTTCCTCACTTTTGCTACTCGCTATCAGTTGCCAGAGAGGGAAGCTGGAGGGCGATGCCCTGTCTACGTGCCGCAAGGGTCGTTTTCCTCTGTGCCCAACAAGCGAAGGGAGACGCAGCGGCGCAGGTGGATGCAGGCATGGGGAGCGAGGGGGCGGCGGATAAGGCAACGAGATGGTTGGGGACAGGGTTGGGAATGGCGGGCCGCCAGACAAGCGGCACCCCTTGGGCAGAGGAAAACGCATTGCGGGTTAGCACGCAAGGGCATTGTAACCGTGTCCAGGGCTGTGTCAAGGCGAACGCGCGCAAGTCGCCGAGCAGTCGCCGGGCAACTGTCAGGCAGTTGCCCGGCGTTTGCCCTGCAATTGCGCGGCAATTGAGATCGGTTGATGGCGGTTTGATGACTGGTACGCTTTGCATCATTGCGCGAGTTCTGATTATAATGCACATGCCCGGTAAGTTCCGGGCTAGACGAATAGCAAGGGCAGGTTTGCCCCGTCGCCACAAGCCCGTCTCCCATTGCGCCGCCTTTTTGCACACTCCTCGCCGTCTACCGCCGACGATTGCCTGGCAAACCTTGCCGCACGCGCAGAGGAGGTGTCATGAAGTTGCAGGTAGGCGACAAGGCGCCCGATTTCACCCTGCCCAGCCATCTAGGCCAGGATATCACGCTGAGTGATTATCGGGGCAAGAACGTGGTGTTGGCATTCTTCCCTTTGGCCTGGACGCCGATTTGAACGAACCAAATCCCTTCGTACGAGGGCGCGTTGCCTCGGTTCGAGGGGATGAACACCCAGGTGCTGGGTGTTAGCGTGGATTCCGTGCCCTGTCTAAAGGCGTGGGCCAAGAGCCTGGGGGGGATCAGCTTCCCTCTGCTCAGTGACTTTTGGCCGCATGGTCGGGTGGCCGACCTGTATGGGGTGTTGCGCCAGGAGGGAACGTCAGAGCGGGCCATTTTCCTGATCGATCGTGAGGGGATCATCCGCTATATTGACATTCACGACATCAACGACCTGCCCAACAACGAAATACTGTTCGAGGAGTTGGCCAAACTGGTGCCAGAGGCAGCGGCGCAACAGGCGGCGCAACGGCGCGGGCAGTAGTTGCAGGCGGGCGGGTTGCCGCGTGGTGGAATCGTGACGGCTGGATGATCTGCTGAAGCATGGCGGATTTGCGGCGCTCAAACTGTAACATGGAAGCGGTGGGTGATGGATGGACAACATACGCGCTTTTATGCGGCGTGACCGTTTCGCCCTGCACACAGGAATCGAGTTGCTGGAGGTGGAAGAAGGGCGGGCAAAGGCCAGGCTGATCTTGCAGCCCCACCATCTGAATGGCGTGCGTATCGCGCATGGCGGGGCCATTTTCACGCTGGCCGATCTGGCCTTTGCCGCCGCCTCCAACTCCTACGGGACGGTGGCGGTGGGGATCAACGTTAGCATTTCCTACGTCAAGGCTGTATCCGAGGGCGCGCTGCTGGCCGAAGCGCAGGAGACCAGTCGTAGCTCGCGGCTGGCGACGTATACTGTGCGGGTGACAGACGAAGCAGGCGATCTGGTGGCGATCTTCCAGGGAATGGTGTACCGCAAGGCGGAGCGGCTGCCGGAAGCGGGGGAGGAGACGAGCGCCAGGGGTTGCGCCACCAGTGGCAGTTGATGCGAGCGGGGGAAGGCGGTTCGGCGTGGCCGTTGGGTCAGCAGGGGCGCGGGCGGTATGGCGATATGTCTGATGCTGGTTTTGTTCCCACACACGAGGCGTTGACGTTCTTGCTCTCGCCTGCGGGCGGCGCGCTGCTGGCCGAACTCGCCGACGTGGAGCTATCCGAAAAAACGCTGCTCCGCGAGACCACCCGACTGCGCAAGACCTATCCCCCCGATATCGTGGCCGCCGCTTTGGAGCAGGCCGCTCTGCGATGCAAGGGGACTAAATTCGCGCGGGCTGGCGACATGTTCTTTACGCGGCAGGCGTTGGAGCAGGCCAGCGCCGAGGTGGTTAGCCGTTATCGCGCGCGGCGATTTGCGGGCGCTCGGCGCGTGTTTGATTTGGGCTGCGGGATCGGCGGGGATGCGCTGGGCCTGGCGACGCTGGCCGATGTGGTGGGGATTGACCGTGACCTGATCCGGCTGCGGATGGCCGTGGCGAACGTTGCGGTATATGGCGTGGCGGAGCGGTTTGATGCCGTGTGCGCCGACGTGCTGGCGCTGCCGTTCAGTGGGGTTGACTGCTTCTGGGCGGACCCTGGACGGCGCGAGGGTGCGCGGCGGGTGTTTACGCTGGCGGACTATGCTCCTGCACTGCCCGCCTTGTTGGATGCCGTGGGCCATGCGGCGGGCGGCGTCAAGCTGTCGCCGGGCGTGGACTACCGCGAGCTGGATGCGGTCATAGGCGCGACTCCCTACGAAATCGAAATCCTGTCGGTGTCGGGCGAATGCCGGGAGGCCGTGCTGTGGCTGGGCGACTTGAAGCGAGGCGAGCGGCGGGCCACGCTGCTGCCCGGCGAGCATACCCTGGAAGGTCGTCCGGCGCATGGACTTGTGCCTGTGGCGAATCCGCAGTATTATCTGTACGAGCCAGATGGCGCGGTTGTGCGCGCTCATCTGGTGGAAAACCTGGCCCTGATGATAGACGCTAGCAAGCTCGACGAGGAGATTGCCTACCTTACTTCGAATGCCCTCACCTCTACCCCTTTTGCTGTTGCCTACATTATAGATGAGTGGATGCCATTTAATCTGAAAAAGCTCAACCGCCGCCTGCGCGAGCTGGATATTGGCGAGTTGATCATCAAGAAGCGGGGGTTCCCCGTTGACCCGGAGCAGTTCCGCCGTCGGCTGCGATATGGCGGGGGCCAGCGCCAGATAACGTTGGTGTTGACGCACGCTCAGGGGCAACCGGTGGCGATTCTCTGTCGTCGGGTAGCGCCCTAGCCGGGAAACGAGCGGCGAGAGTGCGCGCGTAACACGCGTGCGCGTAACACGCGGGTGCGTGCTATTCGTGCGCGCTCGTGTTGCGCGCAATGCATTCGGGTGACTGTGGAGTTGGGGGTCTGTCTCGCCGGGCGAGCAGCTACTCTAGTGTGTTGTGCCAGGTGTTGGTTGTAGCGTCCTGGTCGCCTGCCAGCGAGCAGGCTGCCTGTAGGATTGGGGCACATGGTAGCTCGTGTGGAGGACGGGCAAGAGGAGTATGAGGTGATCAAGGTTCGCAAACCCGAGCAAATCCATCAGACCAAGGGAGAGGTCAACGGCGGCAGCTTTGGCATGCGCGTACATTTTGTGTTCGACTCGTATCTGGACCCAGAGTATGTCCATTTCGGCACGCTGCGCGTGTTGAATGATGAGACTCTCTCGCCGGGGACGGTCTGGCCGCTCCACCCACATCGGGAAATCGAGATGGTGACCTATTGCGTGGCGGGCGAGTTTCGCCACGCGGATGAGACCGGCGCGAACGGCATTCTCCGCGAGGGCTGGGCGCAGCATATCACCGCAGGCAAGGGGCTGTTCCATTCCGAGATCAACAACCTCCCCGACAAGCCCATGCGCTTTGTGCAGATGTGGTTCTACCCCAAAACGCGGGGATTGGAGCCTTCCGTCGAGCAGAAGCCGTTCGAGCGCGAACAGCGAACGAATCGCCTGTTGCCCCTGGCCTCTGACGAGCACCCGGACGCGTTGCCGATTCGGGCGGCGGCGCAGGTCTATGCTTCCTGCCTGGAGGCTGGTCATACCCTCGAATATGCCCTTGCGGCGGGGCATGGTGTCTATCTGTACCTGTTGGAGGGCGGCCCGCTGCGAGTGAACGACCGCGAGTTGCTCGCGCTGGGCGCGGTGCAGGTGGTGGACGAGCCACGGTTGCAGATCACCGCTCAGGCAGACGCCGAGTTGCTGCTGATTGACGTGCTGATGGTGGAAACGCCGCCCAGCCAGTAGGCATAGCCGGGCGGTGGCCGGGCGGTTGAAACCGCGGCAACGTTTGCATCGCCAACAAGTTGGCGCACCTGCCTTCGCAGTTTCGCTTCGCAGCCGCCGAAGGGGCGGCTTTGCAAACGTTGGTGCAGTTTTGACTGCCTGTCCCCGCTACCCGGCGGTTGAAACCGCGGCAACCTCTGCCAAGTCGCCCTTCGGCGACTGGCTCCCTAGCCTGCGAAGGCAGGCGCGCCATGCATGGCGATTGCACTGGTTGGTGCAGTTTCAACTGCCTACGAGATAGCACGCCTGGTTACCGCAGTAAATCCCCATAGTGCTGGCATATTTGAACCGCGGCACAGACGCAGGCGACTATCGAATTCTCCCCACAACAGCAGTCAAGCTTTCCCGACAGACAGCCCGGCGGTGATACGATAGAATAGACATAATTTCCGGTGACTGCCGGAACATGCCGGGGCGGCATGGCGTTGTCAGCATCCCCAATCGCTTACCCCTTGTCTGAACCCTCACTCTGCTTTGACCCGCAAACCGCAGCCAGGTATGTCCGGTCGTGCCCGGTTGTTGCGCTGCCTTGCGCTTGCGCCTTCCCCGCCTTTGTGCGAGAAGGGCCTGGCGATGCCCTTTTCCCACGGGGGCGCTCTGATAGACGAAAAGCATGAGAGGACGACGGATAAATGGGTAAATCCTGGCGAATTATCATCTTGTTGCTTGTATGCAGTATCGTCTGGGCCGGGTGTCGCGGCTTGAGGGCCAGCGAGCGCCCGACGGAAGAGGCTGTGGTGGAGCCAACGGATACGCCTGTGCCCAAAGACACGCCCACGCCCACGCCGCTGCCGCCGCTGGCGCTGGTGTTCTGGAGTTCATCGCCGACACAACTGGCTTTTTGGTCCGAGATGGCGCGGTTGTACCTGGAGCAACACCCCGATATGACCATCCGCGTTGAAATGATGCCCAATTCTTCCACTCCGGAGGGCGCTATTCAGTCGGCCATTACCGGCGGGGCTGCTCCGCACGCTTCGGAAGGGGTGTCCGTTGGCTTTGGGGCGGATCTGGCCCATAGCGAGGCGATCATCCCGCTGAACGAGATGCCGGGCTGGCAAGAGGTCGTCGAGGCGCGCCGGATGGGGCAGGCTATCGGCCAGTGGCAAGCGGAAGATGGGCATGTCTATGTGTTGCCGCTGCACACGAGTCCTGTGCTGTGGGCCTGGCGCACCGACCTGCTCGGCGACCTGGGGAACGCGTCGCTGCCGCGCACCTATGACGAGGTGGTGGCGGTGGGCAACGAGATACGGGCGACCCGGCCCGAAAGCTATGTCTGGTCGTTGTCCACCCTGCGGCGGGACGTATGGTGGGGGCAGTGGTTCGATTTCCTGAGCCTGTACTATGCTGCATCCGGCGGGCAGCCGTTGGTTGCCGGGTCAGAGATCACGGCAGACGATGACGCCGCTGTGGAGGCGCTCGCGTTTCTGCGCGAGTTGCAGGCCGACGGATTGCTGCATACCGAAGAGGCGGCGGACACCCTGGAGACCGGCGGTAGCATTTGCGGCCCGGTGGTGCCGCTCACGACGCGGGCGTGGCGATATCGCTTCCCCGAGATGCAGATGGGTATGACCTACTCGCTTGACGTGCCTCCCGTTCCGGCGTCGTATCCCGTGGGCGAGCCGGTCCATGTGGTCGCGGAGAGCCGAGGCGTGGCGATTTATGCCCAGTCGAGCACCAGGGAGCGGGCAGCCATGTGGGAGTTTGTCCGGTGGGTGTTCAGCAACCCGGAGCACGACCTGATCTGGCTGCAACACACCGGGCTATTGCCTGTGCGCGATGACCTGATGACGAACGAGCTATTCCGTGCCTACCTGGACGATCATCCGCAGTTGGTCCCATATGCCGAGGCGTTGCCGCATGCGGCGCTATCCATAGACCACCCCAACTATGCCCGCATTCAGGCGGCGCTGGGGGAGGAAGCGGTCATGCCGGTGATACGCGGGGAAAAGGAGCCAGCCGAAGCCTGGCAGGACTGGAAGGACGCGGTCCAAAACCTGCTATAGCCGGGAGATGGGGCCGAGGCCCTATGGCGCGCCGTTGTTGCCATTGCTGGGGCGGATCGCCTCGACGACCAGTTGCAGCGTGCGCTCCCCCTGCCATTCGTTGATGGAGGGCTGGTAGATCAGGTCGAGCCTGTCGCCGGGCCGGTAGCGGGTGGCGAGGTGGCCCATGCGAAAGGCGATGGCTTGCAGGGTGCGCGTATCGTCTGCGACATACAGACGCAGATGCTTCCCCTCCTGGCCGATGGCCTGGATGGCCTGGAGCCGCAGCCCGATGGACGCCAACGTTGGCGGCGGGTTGCCCTCGCCGCAGGGTTCCAGCAGCGCCAGGGCGCGACAGGTGTCTTCGGACAGGTCTTGCAACTTGACCAGGGCGTCCACGCTCAAGCGCGGGGTAAGGATTTCCTTGGTGAGCAGGTCGGCGCTGTAGCTCTGCAGGTGATCGCGAAAAGCGGGCAGGTTCTCGGTGGGGAGGGTGAACCCGGCGGCGGCTGCGTGCCCCCCGTAGCGGGTGAACAGCGACGAGCAGCGATCCAGGGCGCGGGTAATGTGGAACCCTTCGATGCTGCGGGCCGAGCCGCGTGTCAGGTGCGGGCCTTGGCGCATGACCAGCGTGGGCCGATAAAACTCTTCCATCAGTCGACTGGCGACCAGTCCCACGATCCCCTCGTGAAACCCGGCTCCGGCGACGAACAGCACCTTCTGGTCGTTGGCGTCCCCCAGGATATTTTTGGCCTGCTCCACCTGCCTTTCCAACAGTTCCTGGCGCTCCTGGTTCACCTCGCTGAGCCTGGTTGCCAGTTGGCGCGCCTCCTCCGGCGATTGACTGAGCAGCAGGTCATAGGCCAGCCGGGCGTTTTCCAGGCGGCCCGCCGCGTTGAGCCGGGGGGCCAGACGAAAGGCGATGGCCTGGCTATCCACCAAATCCTGGCGCACCCCGGAGACCTCTAGCAGCGCGGCCAGCCCCAGCCGGGGGGCCTGGCACATCCGGCGTAGGCCCTGCTGCACCAGCAGGCGGTTCTCTTCCAGCAGCGGCACGATGTCGGCCACCGTTCCCAGCGCCACAAGATCAAGGAACTGGTCCAGGTCCAGGTCGGCGGCCATGTGCCTTCACAGGGCGTCCACCAGTCGGTAGGCCACGCCCACGCCCGACATGCCTTTGAACGGGTAGGGGCAGTCGGGGCGCTTGGGGTTGATGATGGCCAGCGCGGGGGGCAGGCGCATGCTGTCGTCTGGGCCGACGGCCACCGAATGGTGGTCGGTAATGATCATGTTCAGGCCGAGAGATTGCCCGTAGGTGACTTCGGGTATCGAGCGAATGCCACAGTCCACCGTGATCAACAGCGTGACGCCTTGATCGGAGAGCTTTTTCAAGGCGGGATTGTTGAGGCCGTAGGATTCGCTGAATCGGTCGGGGATATACGGGATGATGTCGGCGCCCAGTTGTTGCAGAGCCGAGACGAGCAGGCAGGTGGCGCTCACGCCGTCCACGTCGAAATCGCCATAGATGGCGATGCGCTCGCGCTGGCGGAGGGCCTGCGCGAGCCGTTCCACGGCGGCCTTCATGTCAGCCATCAGGAAAGGGTCCGCCAGTTCGTCAGCGTTGCCCAAAAAGGCGCGGACGCGCTCGAGCGTGTCCACCTTGCGCGCATACAGCACTGCGGCGAGCACGGGATCATAATGGTTGGCGCGCATTTCCGCGATGAATTCATCAGATGGCCGACGTTTCAGGAACCAGCGTTGAGCAGCAGGCACGTTCTCCCCCAAGTAGCTTGATGCAGGGATTATAGGGCAGAATGCGCGATGGCTCAAACGCTTGCGCCGAGTCGGGCCGAAAAAAGGCAAACCGGCCCATCTGGGCCGGTTTGCCTTTGCAGTCGAGGGGCAATCACCCGCAGTTCTAACGATTGGACGAAATCGGCAAGTTGGCGCTTACAGCCAGTTGTTTCTTTGCAGGAACTCGGTCAGGTAGGGAATTGTCACATACTTGCCCTGGAAAGCCTGGATGCCATAATATACAAGCGGCAGAATGGGCGCCAGGAAAATGATCCACAGGATGCAGCCCAACAGGCCGCCTGTTATGGCCGTGAGGATTGCAAAGACGATGGCGGCCGCGATTTCATAGATAACGGCAGCCCCGGCCATCCCAAGGCTTTGCACGGCATGGTGCTTTACAAAGGCGCTGCGCTTGGACTCGTCGGTAAGCAACAGGATGATCGGCAGGACGGCCGGAATCAAGAGTTGGCTCACCCAGGATAGCCCCGAAAGCAGCTTTTCGTTCTCCGTAAGCGGGCCAGCGGGTGTAGTGGGTGGCGTTGGGGTCTCCCCAAGGCCGAATGGTTGTTCCGATGCGTTTTGTGATTCGTCGCTCATGGTTTTCCCTCCAAATTGTGGCGTATCAAACTATCTGCATGCTATACGTACATCAGCGACCAGGGTTGCAGATTGCTCATGTGCTGGTGCAGGCTGTTCATACGGCCGCATAGTATTTCATCTTGATTCTGTTGCCAAGCTGGAACGTGAGGAGGATGAATCATAGAATAGACAAGAAACACAGAGCAGCGCTATAAAGTTGGAAAAACAGTTCGGCAACTGCCACGGAAAAAGGAAACCCGTTGATGGAGATTTACTATTTACTGCGGTAACCCGCCGTGCCATCGCGTAGGCAGTTGAAACTGCACCAACCCTTGCGATCGCCAACAAGTTGGCGCGCCCACCTTCGTGGGCTGATTTGTAGTCGCCGAAG
>JAAYXX010000577.1 GCA_012515695.1 Chloroflexota bacterium | reverse complement strand
GTGCCGGTGCGCGATCTGGTCAATCTGAATGCTGCCTCCGCCCGGGTGCAGGGATTGACCTACGATGTGCAAGGCTGGTTCCCGGTCCTCTATGACGTTTGGTTGAGCGAGTCCTGAGGGAAGGCATCGGACGCATTCATGCTGCCTTATTTGCGACGTCGCATGCTGGTGGCTGCCCTGACGCTGCTGGGCATCGCCACCGTCGTTTTTGCCCTGGTTCGCCTCCTGCCTGGCGACCCAGCCCAGACCATGTTGGCGCGTTCAGGCGCCACGGCCGCTGAGGTGGCCGCTCTGCGGGCGGAGCTGGCCCTGGATCGGCCCCTGGCCGTCCAGTACCTGGGATGGCTTGCCGGCCTACTGCGCGGTGACCTGGGTCGCTCGCTCTTCTTTGGTCGTCCGGTGCTGCAGCTGGTCGGTGAACAACTACCCCACAGCATGGCGCTGGCCACCGGCGCCATGCTCGTGGCGCTGGCCATGGGCTTGCCGATGGGGTTGGCGGCTGCCCGATGGGAAGGTCGCTGGCCCGATCGCTTCGTCAGCCTGCTGGCGGTCGGAGGGGTCAGCGTCCCGGTCTTCTGGTCCGGCATTCTGATGATCTGGCTCTTCAGCGTGCAGCTGCGCTGGCTACCTTCAGCCGGCAGCGGAGACTTGCGTACGCTCGTGATGCCGTCGCTGGTCCTTGGGTTTGGCTCAGCCGGCCCCATTGCCAGACTGGGGCGAGCTGCCCTGCTAGAGTCTCTTGGCGAGCCATACGTGGTGGCTGCCCGCGGGCGCGGCCTCAGCGAGCGACAGGTGTTCCTGCGGCACGTTCTGCGCAACGCCCTCATCCCCCTGCTCACCATCGCCGGTCTGCAAGTCAGTTTCCTGCTGGGCAGCACCGTCATCACCGAGACCGTGTTCAACCGGCCGGGCATCGGCCGGCTGCTGGTTGACGCCATCCTATGGCGAGATCTGCCGCTGGTGCAGGGCGTGGCCCTGGTAGTGGCCGGCTTCTATGTGACCGTCAGCCTGGTCGTGGACGCGGCGGCAGCAGTGGTGGATCCGCGCGTGGTAGCGTCATGAACCGCCCATTGCCGGCAGGCGACGAGAGCGGAACATCCGGCGCAGCCGGCGTCAGGCGAGAGGGCAAGCCCCTGGGCAAGCGGCGGTGGAGCTCACCCACTGGACGGCACCTGGCACGCTTGATGCGGCAGCCTGCTGCGTGGGCGGGCCTCTTGCTGCTGGCAGCGGCCGCGTTTGGCGGGCTGGCCGCGCCCTGGCTGGCTCCGGCCGAGCCCAACACCATCGACCTGGCAGCACAGCTCCAGGCTCCCGGTCCTGCCCACCCGCTGGGCGCGGACTTCTATGGCCGAGACCTGCTGAGCCGGCTTCTCTGGGGCGCCCGCACCACGCTCAGCGCCGGCGCCACCGGCGTTCTGATTGGCGCAACCGGGGGCCTGCTGCTGGGTCTGCTGGCCGGCTTCGATCAGGGGGCCTTGGGGCTGGCGTTGGTGGCCCTGATTGATCTAATGTTGGCCTTTCCCGCCTTGCTGCTGGCGCTACTGGTTGTGGCGCTGCTGGGCCCCAGTCTGCCGGCGCTCTCGGTCGCTGTTGGCATAGCGGGCATACCAAACTACGCCCGCCTGGTGCGCTCCTTGGTGCTGGCAGGCCGATCGGCGCCGTACGTGGATGCG
>JAAYXX010000576.1 GCA_012515695.1 Chloroflexota bacterium | reverse complement strand
TTCCTCATGTCTATCCCCACCATCCCGCTCTGGATGGCATTGAGCGCGGCTGTCCCGCCGGATTGGCCCCCGCTCCGTGTCTACTTTGGCATCACAGTCATTCTCGCCACCGTCGGCTGGACGGGCCTGGCGCGAGTGGTGCGCGGCAAGCTGCTCGAACTGCGCGCCGAAGACTATGTGATGGCAGCCGAATTCCTGGGTGCTTCGGAGAAGCGCATCATCTTTCGGCATATGCTGCCGGGCATGACCAGCTACCTGATCGTCAGCCTGACGATGGCGGTGCCGGGAATGATCCTGGGGGAAACAGCCCTGAGCTTTTTGGGGTTGGGGCTGCGCCCGCCTGTGGTTAGCTGGGGAGTTTTGCTCCAGCAAGCCCAGAATGTGCAGACGCTTTACCTGTATCCCTGGATTCTGATTCCCGCGTTGTTTGTGATTGCGGTGGTGCTGGCTTTTAACGCGCTGGGCGATGGCTTGCGAGACGCCGCCGATCCGTACACGAGATAGAGGGCACGAGCGCGCCCACCTTCGTGGGCAGTTCGTCGCGCCCATCAACACACGAAGGAGAATCGCATGTCTAGCGACGGTCAGTATCGCGTGGGGATCATCGGTTGTGGAGGCATTGCAAGGGCGCATGTGCGCGGGCACATGAGCGTTCCGGCTACTACCGTGGTGGCGGGCGCCGATCCATTCAAGGACCAACGGGATAGCTTTATAGCCAGATTTCCGGGGCTGCGGATGTACTCCGATGCCAGGGAGATGCTGGAAGCCGAAAAGCCGGATTTGGTAAGTGTTTGCACCTGGCCGCCCTTGCATGCGCCGCTGGTTGTGCTGGCGGCGGAAAGCGGGGTCAAGGGCATTCTGTGCGAGAAGCCGATGGCGGTGAACCTGGAGGAGGCGGACCGCATGGTTGCGGCCTGCGAGCGCAACGGGGTCAAGCTGGTGATCAGCCACCAGCGGCGGTTCAACAAGCGCTACATGGAGGCCAAAGCAGCCTTGAAGGCGGGGCGCATTGGCGACCTGATCGAGATTCGAGGGATGTGCATTGGCGATCTGCTAACGGACGGCACGCACAACATCGACCTGATTCGCTACTTTGCCGACGACGAGCCGATCAAGTGGGTGATGGGGCAGATCAACCGGCGCCCCTGGGGCACATTTGGCAAAGACACTACTCGATATGGACATCAGATAGAGGCCGCCACCGTTGCGCGATTCGATTTTGCCAACGGCGTGCGGGGCATCATGGAGACGGGGGAATGCTCGCGGCCAGTCTACCAGCGCATCTTTCTCGAGGGCACCAAAGGCTGGATCGAGGTAGACGGGGATCGTGGGCGCGATGGTGGCCCATCTGGCTGGCGGATCTGGGCCGAAGGTCAGGCTGGTTGGGAAGAGCATGTGATCGAGCAAGAGGCGAATGCCTTTGGTCTGGAGATTGAGGAAATGCTGCGGTGGATCGAACAGGGTGGGGAGCATCTTTTGAGCGGCCAGAGCGCAAGGGCGGACACCGAAGTGCTGATGGCTGTGTACGAGTCTGCCCGTCAGCGCAGCGCAATCGAACTCCCCTTGAA
>JAAYXX010000575.1 GCA_012515695.1 Chloroflexota bacterium | reverse complement strand
TCCAGATTGCCCAGGGATCGGTGAGCGCAGCCCCGTTCCAGATAAGCCTGCGGCTCGGAAGGGTTCTTGCTGATCTGCACGTCATACGCCTCGATGGTCGCCTCCAAGCCTGGCGGAGTAGGCTCAACAGGGGGGGCGATCCGGTTGGGGCCGCAGCCCGTGCCAAGGGCCAGGAACAGGCAAGGGAGCATCCATATCACCAGAGATAGCGACGGTCGAGGGCGTCTGGCATTTGCCGAACGAGATGCAATAAGAGAACGACACGCCACTCGGGGGCCGGAAGCTAGCTTGTTTGTACCTGGATATTGACTCATTAGAGGGTCGCCTTCACATACTTGTTGTTGGATTTCACGACCCTGCTATTGTACCTTACTTTTTGTGTCCAGTCCACGCGTAGAACTGGCGACCACGCTGCAACTGTCGTCAGGTATTGTCGGTGAGCACGACGGTTTCGTCTTCGACGATCTGAGAACGAATGGTAGAGTGCAGGCGCCGACTGATTGCGCCTGCGCCGATGGTGATCTCGTATTCTCCCTCGTATCCCCGGAGGACGGCCTTTCCCTCGCTATCGGTGCGCGTCAGTCCGTCGCTGGTATGGCGGGCAATCCATTGTTGCAGGGCCTCGTAGGCGGGCTTGGGCGAAAGGTCGGCTCGCAACAATCCTCCCACGGCGATGAATGCAAGCCGTCCGTCTACGGGGGACCACCAGGTGATTCCCTCTACCTCTGGCTGGGCGAACAAGTAGGTATAGGCAGCGTCTAGATAGCGCGCCTGAGTAACCTCGTCCCAGGGGCCGTAGGGCAGCTTGAAGCCGGTGGGGGGAGTGCTGGTGGGTGGTACAGAAGGGACGGCGAGCGCCGAGATATGCAGGGCCTTGCCGAAACCAGCATATTGCCGCAAGCTCTGGATGATTCCGGCGAACGTTTTCGTGCGGTAGAAAGCGTGCGGTTCGGTGACAGAGTAGCCGTTTTCCAGAGCTTGCAGCCCGATGGTATCGTAGGGAACCTGGGCCTTGTCGAGGGCTGCTATCAACTCGCTGGGGTGCACAGTGTAGCTCGGCTGGCGAGAAACCTCGGCAAAGTTGATCTCGAGCCTGGCCGCAGGGTTGACGTCGCGGATGGCCAGTGCGCTGGCGTGGCAAAGGCGAACCATGCTCTCTGTTGTCATGGGGACGCCATCGGCCTCGGCCCAAAACGGCTCATTGACAAGCTCGAATCGTTGGATGTAGGGGTGCCAATGGCGGGCGATTTCCGACACATGCTCATAGGCCAGATGCGCGAGTTCGTCGGGCGTTACGTCATACAGGTAATTGGGAAGCACGTGCCAGTGAGGCTTGAACCAGTTCAGGGCGTGAGCAGTAAGCTCGAGGCCGCGTTGATGAAGGGCCTGGGGGTTCCAGACTCTATCCAGATAGTCCCAGTTGTAGACACCGCGCTCTGGTTCGACATACTTCCAGCCTAACCAAAGGGTAGCCGCATTGATTCCGGCTGCCTGAAGCCGATCATATGCTTCGGCATGGTAAGGATAGTGGACGCCAAAGCGGAAGGAATGCTTCTGCTGTTGGTACCGTACGATAACGCCCGGTAATGGTTGGCCGTGGGCATTCACCACACGGACCAACATGGCCCCGCAGCGATGGGCTTCGATGGCCTGTTCTGCTTTTTCCCAGTAGGATATGTCTCTGGGGCTGAGGGGTAATTGGAGACCACTCCATTCGACGTTCATCGAGCAACCTCGTGCAACTTGTAGGCTCATCATAGCCGAAAGGGGCGGCAGCGTAAAGGGGATGGCCATTAAATTAGCGTCAAGCCTGGCTGATTGACAGTTCGGCTCGCTGACGCTATGATGGACGATAGCCACGTGCTACTAACAAGGGAGAATGAATCATGGCGATCACTGTACAAACAGTTCCACGTTTTCCGTCTCTACATGGATGGGCGAACCGCATTTTGCGGGTCGACCTGAGTGACAGGCGTATCAGCGCCGAGGAAGTTACGCCATACGTCCCCGATTTCCTTGCTGGGCGCGGGATCGCAACCCGGATTGCATGGGACGAGTATCCCGAGCCTGTAGACCCATTTGATCCAGCCAGCCCGCTGATGGTTTTCCCTGGGGTGATGACTGGTTCCCGGTCTCCCTATTCCGGGCGCACGGCGGTGTGCGGATTCTCGCCGCAGTCCTATCCGTACAACTTTTTCACGCGGTCCAACATTGGCGCGCATTTCGGGGGAGAGCTAAAGCGGGCGGGTTACGATGGCTTGATCGTAACTGGGGCCAGCGATACCCCAGTGCGTATTCTGATTCGCGATGATGAGGTGAGCATTCTGCCCGCCGATGACCTGTGGGGACAGGATGCGTTGGACACGATCGACGCGCTAGAAGCTCGCGAGGGCAAGGGAGTGCGGACCCTTGCTATCGGGCAGGCGGGCGAGCGGTTGAGCCGTATTGCTACGATTCAGACGGCGAGTTCCTCGGCTTCTGGGCACGGGGGATTCGGGGCGGTGATGGGGTCGAAAAAGCTCAAGGCGATCTCGGTGCTGGGTAGCGGGCGCGTATCGCTGGCGGACCCGGAGCGCCTGAACGAGCTTACCAAGGCCGTCGGTGAGGAGATGCGGAGCGTCAAGCACGTACCGAACACACGGGCTATCGAGGCGCTGAATGCTCGACTGGCTGCCGAAGGGGGCGGGTCGGTGCGGCCCTATGCCTGCACCGAGTCCTGTCCATCGCCGTGTATGTACTACTACAAGGATATGCCGGGCAAGTCCTATTCGCGGATGTGGAACGGCCACTGGACTTGTGTGGGCGGCATTTTCCAGGGGCAAGCCGATGTGGAAGTGTATGACTGGCAGTTGGGCCTGCATGGCGGCATGGAACTGAACGTTCTAACGAACCGCTATGGGCTGAACCAGTGGGACATCATCGTGGGGATGGTGCCGTGGCTGGAAGCCTGCCAGAATGCGGGGCTGATCTCGGAGATAGACGGGCGGCCGATGAACTGGCGCTCGCAGGACTTTTGGACGGCATTCTTGCACGACATGGCCTATCGGGAAGGGATGGGAGACGCCTTTGCTGAGGGTGGTTGGCGCGCGGCGCAGGTGTTGGATCTGGGCACAGACCTGGTGCGGCGGTACTACACGGGCTGGGGCTATCCTGGTCACTGGGATGGACACGGAGCCTGGTGCAACCACCTGGTCTATCCGTATTGGCTGGTGTCTGCGTTGCAGTGGTTGACGGACACGCGTGACCCAATCCCCAGCGGGCACGGGTATGTGGTGTACATGATGTCGGTCACGCCCCTGAGCAAGGGAGGCTATGCGACGTGGGACGAGGTGCGGGCCATCGGCGAGCGAGTCTACGGCGATCCGGACTCCACCGACCCCTACAGTGGATATAATGCCAAAGCATTTCCAGCGTTCTACCATACCCGGCGCTCGGTTATCAAAGATTGCACGCCTACGGACGACTTTTCTTCCCCGATGATCTTTAGCCCGAACACGCCCGATCACTTTTGCCGTATCCTGGACGTTGATGGACCGGCGGTAGAGGCGCATCTGTTGCGCGCGGGGACGGGTGTTGATTGGGACGAGGATTCGCTGAATACGGCGGCGGAACGCGTGTACACGCTAGAGCGGGCGCTGCAAGTGCGCCATTGGGCGCGGAATCGTCGCATGGACGAGTTGGTGCTGCCATCGTTCGAGTATCTGGAGAACTGGCAGAACCCAC
>JAAYXX010000574.1 GCA_012515695.1 Chloroflexota bacterium | reverse complement strand
GGAGATCAATCATGCGCAAGACCATGTCGCGACGTGCCTTTCTACAGGGTTCCAGCCTGATCGCCGGATTGGCTATACTGGCTGCCTGCGCACCCAAAGAGCCTACCCCAGCGCCCACAGAGCCTCCCAAGGCTGAGGCGCAGCCCACGCCAGCCGAAGCTGCCGAAAAGGCCCCGCAAGAAGCAGTGACCCTCATGAGCCTGGGAACCGGGAATGATACGATCTTTGCGGCGTTCAAAGAGCGGACGGGCATTACGATCGAGAACGTGCCCATCACGGGGGACAAGTTCCAAAAGCTGAACAGCATGTTCGCCACCGGCGATCCCCCCGATCTGTTCAATACCTCGGATGTGAACTGGTGCAAGGACCGCGATATTGCAGTGCAGCAGCATGTCGTGCTGGACGAATATTTCACCCGTGACGAAGACGAGTTCCAGTTCGATGATATTTACCCCTCCATCAGCAAGTTCATGAAGATGCCCGACGGGCACTATCACTTTACCCCCACCTATGCCAACTCGAACGTCATGGCCTACAACATCCAGTTGTTCGATGAGGCTGGCGTGCCCTATCCCACCGCAGATTGGACGTGGGATGATATGGTGCAGGCGGGCAAAGAGCTGACCATCATGGAGGGTGACATGGTGGTGCAGTATGGCAAGGCGACGACCTTTGGCTGGTGGGGCGAGTACTACTATTACCAGCGCCAGGCCGGGCTTGAGGACTGGTTGAGCGAGGATGGCACCGAGGTCTTTATGGATGCGCCAGAGGCCATTGAGGGGCTGCAATTCTATATAGATTGCATCTTTAAGCACAAGATGGCCGATGCTCCGGGCGTTGGTCTGGAGGGTGGCTTCTTGGGTGGCGGCTATGCTATGTGGAATTTTATCCACACCGCCAGTTGGCCCCAAATTACGCAGGCCGGTATCCAGTGGGATGTGATGGTTCCGCCCAAGGGCAAGCGACTGGAAGGCGGCGAGATGGCGCTCGACTCGACGGCCATCGGCAAAGGCTCCAAGCATTACGAAGAGTCCTGGACCTATTTAAAGTTCAACTCGGGCAAAGATGGCGGTGTCCTGTGGGTCGAGTGGGGGTATCCGCCCATTCGCAAGTCGGTGGCTGAGGAGACCTGGATTCCGCACAAGGGCACACCCGAATACCCACTACATCCCGAGATCTACTTTGATAGCCTGCCTTACAACATGCCGGTTCACTGGGCGCCTGGCTCGTGGGACGCCTGGGGGATTTTGCAGCAAAAGGTGGACCTGGTGTTAGAGCAAAAGTTGACTGTCGAGCAGGCTTGCCAAGAAGCCGCCGCAGAGCATCGCGCTTTGATCGAATCTGGGGGCAAGTAGATCATTGCACTGAGGCTGCAAGAGGTATCCTCTTGCAGCCTCGGCTTTGGAGGATACTATGCATGTTGAGTGGCAGCAGTCAGCCGTGCTGAAGCGCAGGTCAAACTTTTGGAAGGAACTCACCAGCAAGCCATCCAGGGTATTCTTTGCGTTTATTACGCCCTGGATGATCGGCTTTTTGGTGTTCACCGCGTGGCCCATGCTGGGGTCGCTCTACTACAGCATGACGAGCTACAAGGTGACGCTATCCCCCGAGTGGGTTGGGCTGAACAACTACCGGTATCTGCTCACGCAGGACCTCAATTTCAAGATGGCGCTCACCAATTCGTTGGTGTATACGGTGTTGAGCGTGCCGCTGGGGATTGCCGTCTCGCTGCTATTGGCTACGCTCCTCAACCAAAAAGGGCATATCCACGGATTGCCCTTTTGGCGGGCCTTGTTCTATGTGCCCACTATTCTGCCCGCTGTGGCCTCTAGCTATATGTTCCAATGGATTTTCAGCTATCGCTATGGGCCAATCAGCGCCATCTTTCGGTTCTTGGGGCAGACCACGCCCAACTTTTTCACGACGGACCTGGCCCATTGGGTTATCATTCTGTTTTCTCTGTGGCATTTTGGCCCTGGCATGATCATCTTTTTGGCTGGGTTGCAGGGCATTCCCCAGGTGCTCTATGAGGCAGCCTCCATTGATGGGGCGAACCGCTTTCAGACATTCCGCCACATCACCCTGCCGGGCATGTCCCCGGTCATCTTTTTCCAGTTTACGAACGGGTTGATCGGCTCGATGCAGATGTTTCAG
>JAAYXX010000573.1 GCA_012515695.1 Chloroflexota bacterium | reverse complement strand
TCGCCACTACCAACGGGATAGCCAACCCCAGGGCGTGCGGGCAGGCAATGACCAGGACAGTGGCCGCCCGCTCGATCACCTGCACGTTCCAGCCAGTAACCGCCAGCCAGACGATGGCAGTGATGGCAGCGACTCCGACGGCGATGTAGAACAGCCAGCCCGCCGCCCGATCGGCCAGGATTTGGGTGCGCGATTTGCTTTGCTGCGCCTCGTTCACCAACCGCACGATCCCGGCCAGCGCCGTCTCGTCGCCGGTGGCCGTAACCCGCACGCGCAGGCTGCCGCTGCCGTTGATGGTCCCCGCGATGACCCTGGCCCCCGGCTCTTTGCCCACGGGGCGCGACTCGCCCGTGATCATGGATTCGTTGACGTCCGAGTCGCCCTCCTCCACCTGGCCGTCGGCGGGCACGCTCGCCCCTGGGCGCACCAACACCGTATCCCCCGCCCGCAGTTCCTCGATACGTACCTGCTCGGTGTTGCCATCCGGGCGAATCCGCTCGGCGGTGTCGGGCATGAGCCTGGCGAGTTCTTGCAGGGCGCCCGAAGCCTGGCGCACGCTACGCATTTCCATCCAGTGCCCCAGCAGCATCACATCAATCAGCGTCACCAATTCCCAGAAGAAGGGGGTGGTCGTGGGCACAAAGAGGGTAAACATGCTATAGACGAACGCCACCGTGATGGCGAGCGAAATCAGGGTCATCATTCCCGGCTGGCCGCTACGGATTTCAGGGACCATCATTTGCAGAAAAGGCACGCCGCCATAGGCAAAAATAACGACGGACAGCACCGGCACGATCAACGCGCTGCCGGGGAAGGCGGGCAGGGTAAACCCGAAAAAGTCCTGAATAGCAGGGGTGAAAATCAGCACCGGAATAGAGAGCGCCAGGCAAACCCAAAAGCGCCTGCGGAACATTTCCTCGTGGCCCACGTGGCTGATGTGAGCCTCGTGTTCGGGCGGGTGCTCGGCAGCCTCCACATGCTGCCCATGTTCCGCGTGCTCCATCGGCGTGGCGTGCGTGGTTTCCTCGCGCTCTGGGGCGGCCTGCTCATCGCCGGGCGGATGCGCTACCTCCCGGCCATGTACTGCGCGCTCCATTGCCGCTTCCTGGGGTTCCTTTTCCCCAGAAATCGTAGGCGGTTCGGGAATATCCGCTTCCGCCGGAGCATGGTCGTGCGCTGTTCGGTCGTGTGCCATTTCCCAGCTTGACCTTTCATCAGACATAAATCACCCTGCCGATGCCGGGCGGTTGAAACCGCGGCAACCGCTGCAAAGCCGCCCTGCGGCGGCTGCAGATGAACCTGCGCAGGCAGGTGCGCCATGCATGGCGACGCAATGGTTGGTGCAGTTTCAACTGCCTATGCCGATGCAACCGTTGGTGCAGTTTCAACTGCCTACGCCAACCCTGTAGGCAGGGCAATTCCGCCAACTCACGAGCAGGGCAATCTGTTCTGCATTCGAGGCAGCGCCAAACAGCAACGGGGGGGGAATCGGGGGGAGTAATGGGACAGGGAAAGCGCGGCCACGAGCAGCTCGTTGAACGCCCATCCGCCGTTGATCGTAGCATATGCTCCCAACACACGTCAAGGCCACAAAGCCGAACGCTTTCACCGCAGCACGTAATAGGTAGCGCGCTTGGAGCCGATTTTGAGCAGCAACCCTTGCCGCACCAACTCGGCCAGGTCGCGGCGCAACGTTTCCGGGCTGACATCCGGGCAAAGGGTCTGGTATTCGCGGTTGGTAATCTGCTCGTGGTCATCCAGGTAAGCGAGGACCAGCCGTTGGCGGGGATTCAGGCCGCTGCGCTGCCAATCGCGGCGGCGCCCGTCCTGCTCTCGGCCGTCATCGTCGGCGTCTACATCCAGCAACTCCCGATGGCCGTATAGCGTGACCTGAAAGCCGTTGGCAGTCTCTTGCAGATCGGGCGAGGGGAGGCCATCCGCGTCCAGCAGGGCGAACATGCGGTCCATGCCATAGCCCAGCCGCTCGATATAGCCCATATCGGCCAGCACCTGCACAATGATCTCGTTGCGTGAATAACGCTCCTCCAGGATGTTTTCCAGCGTGACGTGGCCGGGCAGTCGGCCAGGGCTGTAAATCTCCAGCCGATCAGAGAACATCAGCAGGCGAATCCCCTCGCCGCTCACGCTATAGTCGCGGTGGGCAACGGCGTTGACGATGGCCTCGCGCACCGCCTGCTCAGGATATTCCAACTGCTCGATACGTTCCAGCCCTTCCAGGCGCGTGCCCCGGCGCATGTTGCTCAACACAAACGCCTCGGCGCGCTGAATCTGGTCGGGCAAGGGGCCGCGAATGTCCTCGCGCACAAAGCGGTCGCTCATGCGCGGCCCGGCATAGCGCACAGCGATGATCTCGCTGCTACGCACAAACCGCTCCGGTAGCCGTCCAAACAGCAGCACCCCCGCGATGGTGGGGCAATTCGCGCCCCCGGCCCAGCACCCGCGCCGCTGAAGCACCTGCTCCAGCGTAAAGCCGGGCAGCAGCCCGACGCGCTCGCCATATCGCCGCACGCGCTCCCAATCCAGGTCGTCGGCGGTGGCCCCGTCGGCCTCCTGCGCCTCGTAGCTCAACCGCCCGCGCTGGATCAGCAGCCGTTTGAGTTCCTGGGGGGCCAGTGGCCGGTTGCCGCCCGCCGTGTCATCGCGCACCAGATAGCGCCCTTCGACAGCATAGACGTTGGGCAACCCTTCCGGAACCTGCAAAAGCACCAGGCATTCGGACGAATCGTTGTTCGTGACGAGTTCTGGCAGGGGCACAATCAAGGGAGGCTGGCAAAGCAAGATGGCGTCCATCGCCCGGTCGAGGGTAGCCTGGGGGTCTTGGAGGCCGGTGAGTTCCTGGCCTTGCAGCGCGCCGCCAATGAGCACGTGGCCGCCCTCGGCGTTCGCCAGAGCCGCCAGCGCCTCGGCAATGCGCCGGGGGGCGCTGCGTTCTGCAAGCAACTCCAGCCGCTTTCCTCGCCCCTGGCCGACCAAAGCGCGAACCTGAGACCATTCCATGCGCGTTCCCCCTGCCTGTGCTCTGCATTCCCTCTCGCTTGCGCGGGTAGCAAAAGGGCCTCCACGATCCCGTGAAGGCCCATGCCACTCTTGAAACGACTATCTGTTACCCTACTGCATCATGCGGCTGATGTGCTGATTGTCCCCATTGGGCGACAAAGCCACCGGAATCACCTGATCCATCGAATCCACAAAGACGAACTTGAGCCGCTTGTGGAGCCGCGAGGGCACCTCGACCATATCCCGGCGGTTGCGCTTGGGCAGCAGGACGGTTTTCAGGCCAGCCCGGTGGGCCGCCAACACCTTCTCCCGCAGGCCGCCGATGGGCAGCACCGTGCCGCGCAGGGTAATCTCGCCGGTCATTGCCACATCGTGCAGCACCGCCCGCCCGGTCAGGGCCGAGATCAGCGCCGTCGCGATGGTGATGCCCGCCGAAGGGCCATCCTTGGGAACGGCTCCTTCCGGCACATGGATATGGATGTCAACCTTGTCGAAATCCAGGTCGCCAATGCCCAGTTCATCCGCCCGCGAGCGGGTATAGCTGAGCGCGGCCTGTGCCGACTCTTGCATCACCTCGCCCAACTGGCCGGTCAAGATCAGGCTGCCCTTGCCGGGCATGATGCTGACCTCGATAGACAGGGTATCACCCCCGGCCTCCGTCCAGGCCAGGCCGGTAGCCATGCCCACCTCGTCGTTCTCCTCGGCCATGCCGAACGTATAACGCGGCGGACCGAGGTACTTGAACACAGATTGCTTGCTGATCTGCCGGACTCCCGGCTTGCCTTCCGCCACCCGGCGGGCCACCTTGCGGCAGATGTTGGCGATCTCGCGGTCTAGGTTACGCACGCCCGACTCGTGGGTGTATTCGCGAATGATGGCCAGCAAAGCGCCCTCGGAAAAGTGCATATCCCGCAGGCCGTTCTGCTCCAACTGATGCGGAATCAAGAACTGCCGCGCAATGTGCAGCTTTTCCTCTTCCATGTAACCCGGAAACTCGATGACCTCCATGCGGTCTTGCAGCGCAGGCGGAATCGGGTCTAACATGTTTGCCGTCGTAATAAACATCACCTTGGAAAGATCGAACGGCAACTCCAGGTAATGGTCCGAAAAAGCCGAGTTCTGCTCCGGGTCGAGCACTTCTAGCAGCGCCGACGCCGGGTCGCCCCGAAAGTCGAGGCCCAGCTTGTCGATCTCGTCCAGCATGAACACCGGGTTCTTGGACTGCGCCCGGCGCATGGTCTGGATGATCCGGCCCGGCAGCGCGCCGACATAGGTGCGCCGGTGGCCGCGAATCTCGGCTTCGTCGCGGATGCCGCCCAGGCTGACGCGCACAAACTTGCGCCCCAGGGACGTGGCGATAGCCTTGCCCAGGGAAGTCTTGCCCGTGCCAGGAGGCCCCACAAAGCACAGAATCGGGTTCTTCATCTTGACCGGCGCCAACTGGTGCACGGCGATATGTTCCAGGATGCGCTCCTTGGCTTTGGGCAGGCCGTAATGGCTCTGCTCCAACACCTTGGCCGCCTTGCTGATATCCGCGTTATCCTGGGTCTCGGTGGCCCAGGGCAGTTCCAGAATCCAATCCAGGTAGGTGCGGATTACCCCCACCTCCGGAGCGATGGGCGGCATACTGCTCAACCGGGCCAGCTCTTTATCGGCTCGCTCGCGCACCTCATCGGGCAGGCTCACTTCGGCGAACTTGGCCCGAAGTTCGTTCACCTCCTGAATATGCGGGTCTCCCTCACCTAGCTCGTTCTGGATTACGCGCATCTGCTCCCGCAGGAAATACTCCCGCTGGCTGCGGTCTACTTCTTCCTGCACCTGGGAGTGGATGCGATTCTCTAGCTCCAACACGTCCAACTCGGACGCCAGAATGATGCTGACCCGCTGCAACCGCTCCCTGGTGTCGGTGATCTCGAGCAATTCCTGGCGATCCACGACGTCCAGGTCCATCAACGACGCCACCAAATCCGAAAGCCAACCCGGCTCATCGGCGTTCATTGCTGCCACATAGGCATCCTCAGGGATGTTGCGGCTGTATTGCACGACCTTTTCAAACAGCGCCAGCACGGCGCGCATCAGAGCTTCGGTAGGCAGCCCTTCCTCGTTGGTCTCGGCCATCGGGGAGACATCCGCCGTGATATAAGGCTCCATCTGGGTATACCCCAGCACCTGGACTCGGCGCTGCCCCTGAACCCAGATGCTCGTGGTGCCATCGGGCATGCGTAGCTTGCGCCCAATGACGAACTCGGTGCCCACCGTATACAGGTCACTCGTCTCGGGTTCCTGGACGTTCTCATCCCGCTGGGCCACAGCGATCATGCGCTTGTTCCCGGCCATCGCCGCTTCTACAGCGCGCAAGGACCGGTCGCGCCCCACGAACAACGGAATCACCATATGCGGGAAAATCACCGTGTCGCGCAGGGGCAGGACAGGAAACTCTTGGATATCGAAATCCAATTCCTCTGTTGTGTCGAATTCTTCCCCCAACCACTCGTCAAACTGGTCGGGGTCTGTTAGTATCTGATTAGCCATTCGGCTGTTGTGCCTCCAACTGCATTTGGTGTTAATATACCACATCAC
>JAAYXX010000572.1 GCA_012515695.1 Chloroflexota bacterium | reverse complement strand
GGTCAAACGCACTTGCGAGTGGTTCACCAAAGGGTGAGAGAAGCGGGTGACAAAAACGAGGAGGAAATTCACGTGGCTATTGTCAGTATGAAGCAACTTCTGGAGGCGGGTGTGCACTTTGGGCACCGCAGCCGCCGCTGGAATCCCAAAATGCGTCCCTATATTTTCACCGAGCGCAATGGGATCCATGTTATCGACCTTCAGCAGACCATTCGCGCCCTGGAAAAAGGCTATGAGATGGTGCGCGACATCACCGCCGAAGGCGGCACGGTCATCTTTGTGGGAACCAAGCGGCAGGCCCAGGAAAACATCACCACGCAGGCCCTGCGCTGCGGGATGCCCTATGTGGCCGAGCGTTGGCTGGGTGGCACCCTGACCAATTTCCGCACGATCCGCTCCCGCATTGATTACCTGATCGAGCTGGAAAAGCAAAGAGACAACGGGGAATTTGACGTGCTTCCCAAGAAGGAAGCCGGTCTCAAAACCCGCGAGCTGGCCAAGCTGGAGCGCCGATTGGGCGGCCTGCGTAACCTGTACCGACTGCCCGAAGCCATCTTTGTCACGGACGTGAGCACCGAAGATATCGCCGTCCATGAGGCCAACAGGCTGGGCATCCCCGTTATCGCTATGGTAGATACCAACTGCGATCCCGAGCCGGTGGATGTGGTCATCCCCGCCAATGACGACGCCATTCGCGCCATCCTGCTGATTACGTCCAAGATAGCGGACGCGGTCATCGAAGGCCAGCAGATGCGTGGCGTAATGATGGAAGAGCAGGGCGAAGAGGCTGCCGGTGAAGAGTACGTGCCAAGCGCGGAAGAAGAGCAGTATGTGCCCGCCGCCGTTGATGAAGACGAGGACTATGTCGTCATCGACGAAGACGAGGACGAGGATTACGACTACGACGAGGAAGAATAGTCCGCACTGGCAATACAGTGAGCCGTGGCTTCTGCCCGGCTCACCCGACAACAAGCATTACCAAGAAGAAGGTGGAAATAAATGGCATCTATAACAGAAGGAATTAAAGAACTGCGCGAGGCCACCGGAGCCGGGGTGCTGGATTGTAAAAAGGCCCTGGAGCAGACGGGTGGCGACGTGGCCAAGGCTGCTGAAATCCTCAAGGAGAAGGGCCTGGCCAGAGCTGCGAAGAAGAGCGAGCGCGTCGCCGCAGAAGGTCGCGTCGAGGCTTATATTCATCCGGGCGCCAAGCTGGCGACGCTGGTCGAGCTGAACTGCGAGACGGACTTTGTCGCGCGCACCGAGCAGTTTCAGGAGCTTGCCCATAACCTGGCAATGCACATCGCCGCCGCTGCCCCGCAGTGGGTGTCGCGTGAAGACATCCCCGAATCGGTGATCGAGGCAGAGACCAAGGTCTATCGCAGCGAGATGGAAGGCGAAAACAAGCCCGACGCGGTCATAGCGCGGATTATCGAGGGCAAGCTGGGCAAATTCTACCAGCAGAACGTGCTGCTCGAACAGCCCTACATTCGCAACGAAGACCAGACCATCCAGGATGTGCTCAAAGAAGCCATCGCCAAGCTGGGTGAGAACATTGTCATCAAGCGCTTTGCGCGGTTCCAGATCGACTAACGCGCTGACTGTCGCACAACACTAGATAGACGGAGGCATGCATGACGGTCGCCAGTTACAAGCGCGTCCTGCTCAAATTAAGTGGGGACTTTATGTCGGGTTCAACCGGCTATGGTGTGGACCCGGCTATGATAGACCAGGTTGCAGCCCAGATCGGCCGGGCAGTGGAATGCGGCGTCGAATTGGCGATTGTCATCGGAGCAGGGAATATCTGGCGAGGGGGAGACGCCCTCGCCAGAGGCATGGACCGGGCCACCGCCGATTATATGGGCATGGTAGCCACGGTGATCAACGCCATGGCCCTGCAAGATTCGCTGGAGCGCATGGGGGTCATCACTCGCGTACAAACCGCCATCGAGATGCGGGCAGTCGCCGAGCCGTACATCCGTCGGCGCGCCATTCGGCATCTGGAAAAAGGGCGTGTGGTGATCTTTGGGGCCGGTACGGGCAACCCCTACTTTACCACCGACACCGCGGCTGCCCTGCGCGCTATGGAGATCGAAGCGGACGTGCTGCTCAAGGCCACCAAGGTGGACGGCATCTATAGCGAAGACCCGCTGAAAAACCCCGACGCCATTCGGTTTGAGCGCCTTTCCTACATCGAAGCGCTCAACATGGGCGTCAAGGTGAT
>JAAYXX010000571.1 GCA_012515695.1 Chloroflexota bacterium | reverse complement strand
GGTCGAACGCCAGCGACGAGTGCACCGGCGCGCCAACCCCCTGCTCCAACGGGTACGCCCGCCGCACCCAGTCCAGGTAGTTGCTCAACCCGCTCCGCGTGATCATCACCCCTTTGGGCCGCCCCGTGGAGCCGGAGGTATAGATTACATAGGCCAGATTCCCCGGCCCCGCCAAGGGTTCAAGGTTCTCCTCCGCCTCCTGGGCAATCGTCGGCCAGTCGGCATCCAGCCGCAGCGTCTCACCGTCGAATTGCGGCAGCCGTTCCACCAGCCGCGCCTGCGTGAGCAGCACGGGAACGCGGGCATCCGCCAGCATGTACGCCAGCCGCTCCGGCGGGTAGTCGGGGTCCAGCGGCAGATACGCCCCGCCCGCCTTGAGCACGGCCAGCATCCCCACCAGCGCCTCCGGCGCGCGCTCGACGCACAGCCCCACCAGCACTTCCGGCCCCACGCCCCGCTTCCGCAGATAGCGCGCCAACTGGTTGGCCCGCCGGTTGAGCGCGGAATAGGTCAACGTCTCCTCGCCGCACACGACTGCTACCGCGTCCGGCGTACGGGCGCCCTGCTGCTCGAATAGCTCGGACGCGCAACAGTCCGCCGGATAATCCACCCTGGTGCGGTTCCATTCGACCAGCATCTGCTGACGCTCGGCGTCCGTCAACATCGGGAGATCGGCCAGCCGCCGATACGGGTCGGCAGCCATCCCCTCCAGCAGCGTATGCAGGTGGCCCAACATGCGCGCCACAGTGGGCTGCCCATACCGCCGCGTGTCATGGGCAATCTCTAGCAGCAGCCTCCTGGAGACCCCCGATACTACCGTGAGCGGGTAGTTGGTTTGCTCGAACGAAAATACCTCCTCAATACGCAGGAGGTCGGAATGCTGCCCCCCGACCATGCTTTCCACCGGATAGTTCTCGAATACCAGAATGCTCTCGAACAGCGGCGTCCCCCGTGGTACCTGGCTCCATTCCTGCACCTGAACCAGGGGGCTGTATTCGTACTGTCGCAGTTCCGACTGCTGGGCCTGCAAGCTCTGCAACCAGGGGATCAGCAACGCATCGGGCGACAGGCGCACGCGCACGGGGAGCGTGTTGATGAACAGGCCGATCATCTCCGCCGACCCGGGCAGGTCGGCGGGCCGCCCGGCGACCGTCGCGCCCATGACGACATCCTGCTCGCCACTGTATCGGCTGAGCAGCAGCGCCCACGCCCCCTGCACCAGCGTATTCATCGTCAGACCGTGGGCGCGAGCAAACTCTTGCAGGCGGGCCGTGGTAGCCTCGGATAACCATACCTTTTCATGGTTATGGGGCTGGTCCGCATCGTCCGCCGTGGCCGACAGGCGATCCACCATCAACGGGGTGGGTGCGGTAAAGCCATCCAGCGTGCGCTGCCAATAGGCTTCGGCTGCCGCAACGTCCTGCCGTTTGAGCCACACAATATAGTCGCGGTAGGGTCGTCTGGCTGGCAGTTGCAGGTCTCGCCCCCGGCGAAATGCCTCATAGAAGGCAAACACCTCCTGAAACAGCAGAGGCCCAGACCAGCCGTCCAGCAGAATGTGATGGTGGGTCCATACCAGCGTGTAAGCGTCATCCGCCGTACGCAACAGGGCCAGCCGGAACAAGGGAGGGCGGTTCAGATCAAACCCCTGCTTGCGCTGCGCCTGAAGCAAGGCATCCAGGCGCGCTTGCTGCTCGGCGGAATCCAGCCCGCGCCAGTCCTGCTGCTCTGGCAAAATGGTTACTTCCCGGTACACCACCTGCACCGGCTCTTTCAGCCCTTCCCCCATGAACGCAGTCCGCAGCACGGGATGGCGATCCACCACGCGCTGCCAGGCCCGCACAAAAGCCTCGACATCCAGTGGGCCTCGTAACGTGTAGGCCGTCTGCTCCACATACACCCCCGAATCCGGGGCATACAGGCTGTGGAACAGCATCCCCTGTTGCATGGGCGAAAGCGGATAAAAGTCGGCGATATTTTTCATACTCATCTCAGGCTACCCTACCGTCCTTCTGTTACCGGGTGATACTGGCACTCGATCTACGTATCGCCATCTGGCAACCGCCGGATCACAGCGTATATCAATCCTGAGGCGTTGGCCCCAGCTTGCCAAGCTCTCCCAGAATGTCCCCCAAATCCTCTTCCGACCAGCCGAATTCCTCGAAATCCGACGCCGTAAAGCCCCCGGCTTCGGGCGCGCTACAGTGTGCGATCAAGTCGCGCAGGGTCACGAGAAACTCGTCCGCCAGCGCCTCGATCGTGTCGCGCCGATGCAGGTTGGCGCTGTAGGTCCATTCCAGGCGCAACTGCCCGCCAATCACCCCGCCGGTTATGTCTAATAGATGGGCGCGCTTTCCCCGCGGGCAGCGGTCTGGGCCACGCTGCTCTTGCGCCGGAACAAACCAGCTTTGCCCCAAAGCCTGATCCATCTGCCCCAGGTAGTTCAACGCTACGTCCGCCCCGGCATCGGCCTGCAGCCGCGCGCGCACCTCTGCGTCGGGGCACAGGTAGCGCAGCAGCCCGTAGCCAATGCCGCGCTGCGGGACGCGCCGCAACTGCTCTTTGACCGCTTTCAGAGCATCGCCGGGGTCGTCCGTCGGGGCGACGCTCAACCGCACGGGGAACAAACTGGTGAACCAGCCCACCGTGCGCGACAGGTCTATGTCGTCGAACAGTTCTTCGCGCCCATGTCCCTCCAGAGCGACCACCACGTCCGACGCGCCCGCGCACCGGGTGAGCGTTTGGGCCAGCGCCGTCAGCAGCACGTCGTTCACCTCGGCGCGATACGCCTGAGGCACTTGATGCAGCAGGGCATCCGTCTCTTGGGCGGTCAGAGTAACGCTGACGCTCTGCGCCGACGCCTCGGTGTTCTCTCCGCCGGGCATATCGGGCCGCAATCGCGCCACCGAGCGTCCGGCTTGCGGCTCGACCACCGCCAGCCAATAGCCCAACTCGGCGCGCAACGCCTCCGATGCCGCATACTCCTGAAGCCTTTGCGCCCAATGCCGGAAGGAGGTCGTCTTGGGCGGCAACTGTATAGCATTACCCGCAGCCGTCTGCTCATAGGCCGCCTGCAAATCCTCCAGGAGCGCCCGCCAGGAAACGCCGTCCATCGCCAGATGATGCGCGACCAGCAGCAGCCGCGCCGATTGCCCTGCGCCCAGGTCAAAATAGGCCAGCCGCAGCAGCGGCCCGCGCCGCAAGTCCAGGCTCATCTGCCAGCGCGCCGCCTGTTGCTCCACCGCCGCCCGTTGCTCTTGCGCGGGCACAGCCGTCAGGTCTACCCAGACCAGGGGCGGCTCCCCTTCCAGTTCCGCGCAACAGGCGCGCCAGCCAACGTCATCCTGCTCGAAACGCAGCCGCAAGGCGTCGTGGTGGGCCAACAACTGTTGAAGCGCCTGTTCCAACGGGGCGCGCTCCAACGGGCGGCGCACCTCTAGCAAAAGCGCCTGGTTCCAGTGGTGCCGCTCTGACAGGTCTTGCTCAAAGAACCAGTGCTGGATGGGCGTCAATGGCACTGGCCCCGTCACCAACCCCTGCTCGGCCTGGATGGCAACCCCTTTTCCGGCGGCCTGCGCCAAGTCCGCCACCGTGGGGAACTGGAACAACTGGCGGGGCGTGAGGGTCAGCCCGGCCTGGTTCGCCCTGGCAATCACCTGAATGCTCAGGATGGAATCGCCACCCAACTGGAAAAAGTTGTCATAGACGCCCACCTGTTCCACGCCCAACACCTGCGCCCAGATGCCCGCCAGCAACTCTTCCTCCGGCGTGCGCGGAGCAACATACGCGCTCCCCAATTCCTCCCGCGTTACTTCTGGCGCGGGCAACGCCTTG
>JAAYXX010000570.1 GCA_012515695.1 Chloroflexota bacterium | reverse complement strand
TCGACGGTCTCGTCCTTGCCCACCAATACGCGCGCGATGTTCTGGCGCACGCGCTCGCCCGCATCTTGAATTGCTGCAATATCCACCGGCATGAGGCTCTCCTGCATTCTATAATGGAATAACAAGATACTCTGTCTTGGGGCGGAAAGCAAACGGCGGAGCGGTAGTGAGTTATGGGCTGTTCTGAGTTGGTGACATAATGGTTGACAGCGCAATGGGAAATTGCTATCCTGTTGCCTGCGACGGGTCCGGTATCGGTTATTTTGGCCCAATTCGAGAGCAATGGGTCTATTCTGCAAAGAGGAGCAGCGACGTGGCGGCATCCCCACTGATCTACACCATCGGGCACAGCAACCACACGGTGGAAGAATTGGCGGCATTGCTGCGCGGTCAGGGAGTGACCATCGTTGTGGACGTACGCAGCCAGCCATATAGCCGCTGGACGCCACAATTCAACAAGCAGGCGTTCAGCCGCGACCTCCAGGCGGCAGGGCTGACCTACCTCTTTATGGGGGATAGTCTGGGGGGGCGACCTGATGATCCAGCGTTGCAGAATGCCCAGGGGCATCCCGACTATGAGCGGATGGCCGCCACGCCCGCCTTTCAGAGCGGGCTGGAGCGCCTGCAAGCTCTGGCCGTCGAGGGGAACGTGGCTATCCTGTGCAGCGAGGGGGACTATCGCGCCTGCCATCGCAGCTTGTTGATTGCGCCCCACCTGCTGGAGAGGGGCGTGCGCGTCGTCCACATCCTGCCCGACGGGCAGACCGTCGAGGCGGGCCAGGAGCCGAGGCAGCTTTCCCTGCTCTAGCTTCCTGGCTGGCCGATTGTCAGGGGCGGCACATTTGGGGCCTGTGGAGGAGGGGCTATGTCCATCGTTTACACCATCGGCTTTCAAGGCAAATCGCTGGCCGAGTTCATCGGCCTGCTGCGCCAATATGCGGTAGATGCCGTCATTGACGTGCGCCTGCGCAATACCTCCCAGTTGTCCGGCTATACCAAACGAGACGACCTGAGCTTTTTGCTGCGCGAAGGCTTTGGTATCTCTTACGAGCATCGCCCCGAACTGGCCCCCACAGCCGAACTCATGAACGGCTATCGCCAGGCCAGCGATTGGCCCGCTTACGAGCGAGTGTTTATACCGTTGTTGGCTGAGCGCCGGGCTGAGGAGATCGGGCGCGAGTTGCTCGCCCGCTATCGCGCTCCCTGCCTGCTATGTTCCGAGCCTTCCGCAGACCACTGCCACCGTCGGCTGATTGCCGAATATTGGAATAACCATTTGGGTGACATCGCCATCGTACATCTGTAAACGGGTGGTGAGCTATGGCCCTGGAACAGGTCTTGATTATGGCTGTGACCCGTATGCTCAGTGGCTTTTGTGTCGCTGGTTTGACCACCGAGCGCGACCCCGTGAGCCGTTTGCGCTGGGTGCGCCCCGTCAAAGCCCACGGCCCCATCGGTGAGCGCCGCCAAAGCGGACGGGGTCGAGCTTGGTGCTGAATTGAGCTATACTAGTTGCCCGCCTTTATCGTGTGGGGCCGTTGGCTCTGCGCTGGCGATCCATCACCCATTTCATGGAGGTAAAGCGAGTTGTCGCCTGAATATATGACGCCGCGGGAGCGGCTGGCCTGTGTGTTTGCGGGCAAAACCCCTGACCGCGTGCCGTACTATGAGCAATTCTGGGTTTCCACCCGCAAACGCTGGTTGCGCGAGGGGATGCCCCTGAATGTGTCGGCGGAAGAGTATTTTGACATCGAACTGGTCCGCATTGGGGGCGATCATTCGATGCAGTTCCCCCACCGTCTCGTGGAGGAGACGGAGCATCAGCGCACATACTGGGATGAAAACGGGGCGCTGCGGCGCGACCTGCTCACCACTGATAACGAATGGACGCCGCAATGGCTGGATTTTACCATCAAGACCCCTGATGACTGGCGCAAGCACCGCGAGCGCATGGCGATGAACGCGACGCGCATCCCGCCCACGGTGATGGACGCCTATGCTCACGCGCGCAAAAAGAACAGGTTTGTGGTCTTTACAGGGCAGGGGAGCCTGACCCCCACCTGGGCCAAGTTGGGATTTCAGAATACGTTGTTGCTGATGCTGGATCAGCCCGAATTCGTGAACGAGCTATTCGCCTCCCATGTCGAGATTACCATTGCGCTTTTTGAGGCGCTGCTAGATATGGGCATGACCTTTGACGGGGCCTGGCTGAGTGACGATTTGGGGTATAACAAGGGGCCGATGATCTCGCCCGCCCTGTACCGCGAGCTGCTGTTGCCGCATCACAAGCGCCTGTGCGACCTGTTCGCCAGCCACGGTCTCAAGACCATCCTGCACTCGGATGGCGACGTGCGCCCCTTGATCCCCGATTTCCTGGATGCCGGGTTCGGTGCCCTGCACCCGCTGGAGGTCAAGGCGGGGATAGACGTGCGCGACCTCAAGCAGACGTATGGGAACCGGCTTATCTCGTTTGGCAATATTGACGTACGCAAGCTGTCTGGCACGCGAGAGGAAATTGAACAAGAGATTGCTGCCAAGGTGCCCGTGGCGATGGCTGGCGGGGGGTATGTCTTTAACTCGGACCACTCGGTCCCGAACACTGTTTCGCTGGAGAGCTATCGCTTTGCGCTTCAGATGCTCAGGAAATACGGCACGTACGAGTGAGCGGGAGGGCCAGGTGTAAGCCTGGCCCGTTTTGTGACTATTCCGCAGGCCTAGCGGCCCGACACCCTGCCGATCAGCACTTTGAGGGCGGCGGCGTCTTCTAAAAAGGCAGCCGGGCTATCGTCGCGCACAAACTCGATCATCACCCAATGGTCGCGGCCTGTTGTGGCGGCCAGCCGAAGATATTCCGTCCAGCTTGCCAGCCCCTCTTGCAAGAGGCGGCGGTTGGCGAAATCGGGCTGCCAGTAAAAGGCGTGGATGTTGGACAGCCAGGGCAACACGGCGCGCAGCCCCTCCAGGCGGTCCGCATCAGGGCGGTTCACGGCGGGCTGCCAATAGGTCTTGACGCGGGGATGATTCACCTCGCGCACCAGCCGCAGGGCCGACTCGTTGGTGTCGGTCAGCGTGCCGCCGTGGTACTCGTAGGTAATGTCGATTCCGGCGGCGTCGGCCAGGTCGGCGATGCAGCGCGAAGTCCGAATGATCTCTTGCCAATGGGCCTCGTCGGCTTCTGCCGAGCCTTTATTCCCGGCCCACACCCGAATGGTCGGCGCCCCCAGGGCTATGGCTGTCTCTAGTACCGTGCCAAAGTCCAGCCCCTCGCGCTCGCTGGCATCCAGCCGATAATAAGAGCCATACGCGGCGACTTGAAGGCCCGCGTCGGCGGTCATGCGCCGCACCTCTTGGGCGCGTCGGATGTCGCCGTGCGGCACATGCACATCGCCGCCCCACTCGATGCCTTCCAGCCCCCCCTGGGCCACCAGGTT
>JAAYXX010000569.1 GCA_012515695.1 Chloroflexota bacterium | reverse complement strand
GCAACAAATCCCCTTTGCCTCGTCGCCTGGTCATACCAGCTTCCTTTCTGCTCAGAATCGAGGGTGGCCGATGGCTTGCCCGGAATATAGCGCCGCCAGCATAGCAAAAGGGCGTGGCGCTCGTCAAATGGCGAAATCCGATCCTCGCGCCAGGGCGTAACTCGGCGGCGCATCCCGTGTTGTGAAAAGTATCATACCGATGAATCGGGAGTTCTTGTGCCGCATTCCTTTCGTTCAACGCTGTGGCCGCAAGGTTTATTTCGGTGAGCATTTCGTGTATACTCTCGGCACGGCACGAACCCAAGGAGGGAACCTCATGAACAGGCCCTGGCTTACTCACTATGAAGCCCACGTTCCACCAACCATTGACATCCCCGATACGCCGCTCAGTGATTGTCTGCGACGCAATGCCCTGCGCCATCCCAAGCGCACGGCACTGATTTTCTTTGATAAAAAGGTCTCTTTTCAGGAACTAAACGACGCGGTAGACCGGTTTGCGGCGGGCCTGCAAAAGCTCGGCGTGGGCCAGGGTGACCGGGTGGCTGTGTATATGCCCAACTGCCCCCAGTTTGTCATCGCCTACTATGGTATTCTGCGGGCGGGCGCGATTGTCGTGCCCTGTAACCCGCTGTACGTGGCCCGCGAACTGCAACATCAGCTTACTGATGCAGGCGCCAGGGTCATCGTCGTGTTGAGCAGCTTTTACCATACGATTCAGGAAATCCGCGATAACACTCCCCTGGAATACGCCATCGTGGCGAATATCAAAGAGTACTTTCCCGCTCACCTGCGAGCGCTGTTTACCCTGCTGAAGGAAAAGAAAGAGGGCCATTACCTGGACCTCACCGACGAGCCAGATACTATTTGGTTCAGCGAGTTTATCCGCGAGGCGCCGCCGGTTCCCGCGCCTGTGCGGGCGCAACTGGACGACACCGCCTGCCTGCTGTACACCGGCGGGACGACGGGCGTGCCCAAGGGGGCGGAACTGACCCAGGGCAACTTGCTCGTGAATGCTATGCAATGCCATGTGTGGCTCAATACCCGCCCCGCCGATGAAGTGGTGTTGGCCGCGCTGCCCATGAGCCACAGCTATGGCATGACCACCTGCCTGAACCACGGCATCTATTGCGCCTCGACGCTGGTTTTGATCCCCAATCCTCGCGACCTGATATTCGTGTTAAAGAATATCCAGCAGCATAGGCCGACTGTGTTTCCCGGCGTGCCGACCATGTACGTGGCCATCAACAATCACCCGGACACGCCCCAGTACGACCTTAGCTCTATTCAGGTATGTATCAGCGGCGGGGCTGGTTTGCCCAAAGAAGTGCAGGTCCGGTTTGAAGAGTTGACTGGCGGCAAGCTGGTTGAGGGGTATGGCCTGACCGAAGCCTCGCCGGTGACGCACGCCAACCCCATCATGAACGGCTGCCGCATTGGCACCATCGGGCTGCCCTGGCCCAGCACCGATTGTATGCTGGTTGATCCGGAGGACGGCCAGCGCGAGGTTGCGCCGGGCGAGCCGGGCGAGTTGTGCATCAGGGGGCCGCAGGTCATGAAGGGCTATTGGAACATGCCCGAAGAATCGGCCCGCGTGCTGCGCGATGGCTGGCTCTACACTGGCGATATTGCCGTCATGTCCGAGGATGGCTATTTCTCTGTCGTGGACCGCAAGAAGGACATGAT